>CAMPIL010000245.1 GCA_946886375.1 uncultured Phycisphaerales bacterium | reverse complement strand
CATCGGGTGGCGGTGCAGGCGGCGGCGGCGCGGAGCCCGGAGCGCAGGCAGGCGCCGCGGGCGGCCCCACTGCCGCCAAGCCTGGCGAAGAGGTCATCGACGCGGAGTACGAGGTCAAGGACGAGCGCTGATCGAGGCGAAGCAGGAATCAGAAGTTGTGCACCGCGCGCCACAGCCGGGTTGCTCAGTCAGCCCGGCGCGCGGTTTTTTTCCTGCGAGCCGTGATCGTGTGTGTCTCGGTTTGCGTGCCACGCGCCGGCCCAAGGCCGCGGAGTGGCCCAGCTATTCAACTTGCGCGCTTCACGATTTGCGAAAGTCGTGCTAGCGCCACCACTCGAAATTCGCGAGCATCATTTCGTCCCACACCTGCGGACCGAAGCGCACGTTCCTAGTCGGGTCGGGGTTGGCGGGGTTCGCTGCGGAGTTGTCGTACCACGCGGTGGCGATCAATTCCGAGCCACGGGGCGCGCGAATCGGCTGGGCGAGCCAGTAGGTGATCTGCCAGTTGAAGTCGAAGCGCGGGATTTCGCACACGATTTTCCGCTCGCCGGTGGGCAATTGAAGTTCGTAGCGAATCGTCTTGCCCCGCAAGTGCATGTGCGGCGTGAAGCCGATGATCGTTCGCGGTTGGCCGAACTTCACACTCGCGGTGACTTCGTGATTGCTCGCGCCGGCGGGAATGACGAAGCGGCTGGTGGCGACCGCGCCCGTCTGGATTTCGTGTTTCGGCGGCGCGGTTGAAAGGATCAATCCCATTTGCGTTTGATCGACTGCCGCCGTGCCGTTGGGCGTGTAATGAATCTGAAATTTCAGCCACGCGCCGGCTGGCAGTTTCTTGGCGAATCCCGGCGGATAGCGTGTGACGGTCGCCCCGGGCGCCATGCGCGCATAGTTGCCTCGAAACCCGACCTGCTCGCGCTTGCGATGCTCCTCGGGCGATTCGCCCTCGCGCGGCGGCTCCTCGAGAAACACGAGCACATGATGCACCACCTGCGGCGCAGTCGGCCGAATCTCCAGCGCGGTGATCCAGCGATCCTCCGGAAAGTTGGTCTTGACGTAGGAGTATTGATAATCCACCTGCCCTTCGGCCGGCACGCTTACGGGAGCAGGAATCTGCAATGTGACATCCGGCGTGCCGATGACCCAATCGGTGGGCCAGTGCAGCGGCAGGGGAGCATCCGCAGCGTCGCCTTCCGCGCAACCGGCGTCAATCCACGCGAGAATCGCCTCGCGTTCATCGGATGAAAGACTGCGATCGTTCAGCCACGGATTCGGCTGGTCATCAGCAACCGCCGCGGCGTGCCAGGGCGGCATGATCCGATCGGCAACGACCTGCCGAATCATTGCGCGGCGACCCTTGAACGACTCATAGGTTTCCAGCGCGAACGGCGCGGCCCCGCGATCGTGATGACACGCCTGGCACTTGCTCTGCGCGATGCGGCTGATGCGGCCATGCCAGGTGATGGCGCCCGTCGTCATTTCGGTTGATGGTGCGGGAAGTTCGATCGCGCAACCTGGAGCAGAGGTGTACGCAACGCTGACAGGCTGATCGTGCAGCACCGCATCGAGCGCGCTGCAAAGGAATTTTGACCTCGGCGCTTGCGACTGAACGCCCACCCCATGCTGGTCGTCGACTGCCCCGCGGTAGCGCAGCGTGCGAGCCGAGTCGAGAACGAAGACCTCCGTCGTCGTGCGCGGCCGCAGCGCCGCGGCGAACAGGCCTTCGCGATCGGCCACATACGCGCCGTGAAAGCCGTAGTTCTTCGCCTCAGCGATCATCGCATCAATTGAGTCGTGCTCGCTGCAATTGACGAACACGAATTCAACGCCCTGTGCTGCGAATTCCTTTTCCAGCGATGCAAGCCGCGGGCCGTATTTCATGGCGATAGGACAGGTGGTGTCGCGCACCACAAGCACGATGGCGCGATGGTGTGCTGCGATTTCGGAAAGTTGCCCTGAGCGACCCGCGATGTCGGTGAACGTGACATTCGCCACCATTTCGCCGATGCCGCTGTTTCGCAGATTCGTAATAGGCACAGCACGCTGGCGCGGGTTTGCGGCGGGGGCGTGCCGGGTATTGATCTGTTGGGCTTGTGCATTGGCGAGGTTCAGAGACAGTGCTGCACTCGCCAAGAACACGCCGCACATGCCTGCAATCGCGTTAATGTGGCGCATGGTCACCCGATGAGATTTCGCAATGGGAAAAAACTGGACCCGTCATCCGCATCTTGGCGGCGCTGAGGCACAGATTATCACACCTTGGCGACTTCGGCGTTTGACGGGCGCGATCCAGAAACAAGCCCGTGCACGCGGCAACTTTTGCCGGGAATGTTATACTGGACGTTGAACCTTCAACGCCCAGGGAGGCACTCATGACCATCTTCGCTGATCGGCACCTGGCGCATGCGCCGGTGTCACACGCGCCGGGAGGCGCGCTGACCGCTGACCTTCTCGCCGAACTCCGGCGCGACTTTCAATCAAATCCCGCGTATTCCCTTGCGCAGAACGCCGTCACGCAGGTTTCTGTGGATGAGGTCGCGCTCAACCGCAGCGTGATCACCACCACCGATCACACGTTCAGCCACCTGCTTGATGACTGGGCGGTGACGCATCAGAAGAAATCCGGACGGTGCTGGATGTTTGCGGGTCTGAATCTCTTCCGCATCGGCGCGATGAAGAAGATGAACCTCAAGGACTTCGAATTCAGCCAGAACTACACGCTGTTCTGGGACAAGTTCGAGCGCAGCAACTACTTCCTGGAAGCGATCATCAACACGGCGGGGCGCGATGTGGATGAGCGCACCGTCGCGTTCCTGCTCGACAAGCCGCTGGAAGACGGCGGACAGTGGAACATGTTCGTGAACATCGTGAAGAAGCACGGCCTGGTGCCCAAGGCCGCGATGCCCGAAACGCAGAGTTCATCCGACACGATGCGCATGAACAGCATTCTGATCCACAAACTGCGCGAAGGCGCCAAGTCGCTGCGCGACTTGCGCGGCCACGGCGCGCCCATGGAAGCCGTGCGGGCCGCAAAGGTCGAAATCCTCGGCGTGATCCACCGCATTCTTTGCATTCACCTGGGCACGCCGCCCACTCGATTCGACTGGCAGTGGAACGACAAGGATAAAGCCTTCACGCGCGATGGCGAAATGACGCCGCAGGAATTCGCGCGCAAGTACGTGGACATCAACCTCGATCAATACGTCTGCCTCGTGCACGATCCGCGCCCAAGCAGCCCGGTCAATCGCACCTTCACGGTGGAAAATCTGGGCAACGTCGTCGGCGGCGACCCGGTGATCTATCTCAACGTGGACATCAAGTTGATGAAGGACATCGCCATGCGCACGATCATGTCAGGCGAGCCGGTGTGGTTCGGCTGTGATGTGGGCAAGATGATGCGCCGCGATTTGGGCATCTGGGACCGCAACCTGTTTGATCTCGACACGCTGTACGACACGCATTTCAACATGTCCAAGGCCGACCGGCTGCGCTTCCACCAGACCTTGATGACGCACGCGATGCTGTTCACCGGCGTTGACGTGGTCGGCCCCGCGAACGCGCAGCGGCCGCGCCGCTGGCGCGTGGAGAACAGCTGGGGCGAGGAAGGCTGCGGCCGCAAGGGCTTCTTCGTGATGAACGATTCATGGTTCGATGAGCACATGTTCGAGATCGCGGCGAAAAAGAGCATGCTGCCGGAGAACCTGCTGGGGGCGATCGATCTTGATCCGATCGTGCTGCCGGCCTGGGACCCGATGGGCGCGCTGGCGCGCGAATCCCGAAGACGCTTGTGATCCCAGCGATAACTTTGTGCGTCCGCGCCATGCGAAATCAATGTAAAGGCCGAGGCGTTTCAGTGCCAAGCCTGAAAATTTCGCTAATATCTGCATCGCCCGGTGAGATTAAGTGAGGGTGCTGCGCGAAGCGCAGGGGGGCGGCGATGGCGCGGTGAACTGTCTTGTATGGTACGGGTACGGCCACCTTGCTGCCATGTCTTGCTAAAGGAATTTGCTATGGGCAGTTCATTCCAGCGGAAATCCGTTGAGTACAGCCAATATGTCGATCGAGTTGTTGGTGTGGCGAAAGTTGGCGGAGCCGAGGAGTTCGGGGGCGGCTTGATGGCCATTGGAACGTACCACAATTTCATCAAGGGGATGCTGATCAAATACCCGCAGTACTCACCGCGAGAAACTGCGGAAAAATTAGCGCGTGATCTGATCGCTGCAGGCGGCAAATCTGTCTGCGTTCTAACCGCGCTCACTCGGGCTTTGGCCGGGCCTACGCCAAATGGTTATGTTTATCAGAAGTCGAGCCTGCAAGTCGAAAAGGAGCTCCGGGAATTTGGGTCAGTTGATGCATTTCTCAAAGCACTGGCCGGGTTTCAGGAGCCGGGAAAATTTGATTCTCCCAATGAATGCACCGACCGATCTCAACCTCCTGCCGAGATCGCCAGATTGAAGGCGCAGCAAGATTCACAGGGCCAAGTGTGGATTCCGCACAAACGACACTACGATTGGGACGTTGCGGTGTGTTGGCGGTGTCGATGCCTGCGCATCACCATGCCTGATGGCCGAATCAGGTTCAAGAAAACTGGGTTCTTATCCGCCCTCAAGACTAAGCCACCTTCTCCATGTCGGAAGCATCGCAAGAGTGAATGTCCGATCTGATTGGCAATGTTGATTATGAGGCACATCGTGCACCTTGCGCTGATGCGGTGCGGCGCAGCTCAGACTCAAGACTGAATCGCAAATTGTTGAATCGCGCTCAAGCAGTCAACCCACGTGCCCGATACCGCACCGCCGCCGCGTCAATCGCCGTCCTCAACCTCCGCCTCGCCGAAGCCCAGCATCACTTTGCCTTCCATTTTCACAAACACCTTGGTGATCGTGCTGCCGGCCTGGGACCCGATGGGTGCGCTGGCGCAGGCACACTGATCGCATCGTTCAGTGTGAATTGAGCAGTCCCTTAGCCGGGCCGCTCCGCGGTCCCGGCGACGCGCATCACAAAGACCGATTCTTTACAAAGACCTCTTTCCCGCCTGCTGCTGCAAGGATCACCGTCCTTGCGGACATGAAGCTGAGAGAGGAACGTCACATGCATACACCGCGATTTTTCCGGGGCGCGTCTTGCGTTCTTGTCATTGCGTTTGCCGCACACAGCCAGGCTGCACTGCGGTATCGCGTGACCGTGCTTTCCAATCTGGACGGTGAGAAATACACCACCGCCACTGCGATCAGCGATGCCGGTCATATTGCCGGCAACAGCGGCCAAATGGGCGTGTTCTGGCCCGAACCCGAAGCGCCGCCTGAAATGATCACGGGGCAGGGAGACAACTGCAATCAAGTCACCGGCGTGAACTCCTCGGGCATCGTCACGGGAATAACCGGTGAGGGTTTTGCCGCTTATCGCTGGCACAGCGGTAGCGATCTCGAAGTGCTCGACGGCACAGCAATCTGCTGTCCCCGCGCTGAAGGCATAAACGACGATGGCATTATCGTCGGCCGCGTACACTTTCTGGGAAGCGGAGATCACGCCGCGGTGTGGAGCGCGGACATCGCGGTCAACCTCGGC
>CAMPIL010000244.1 GCA_946886375.1 uncultured Phycisphaerales bacterium | reverse complement strand
CGTCACCGCCCAAGGACTCGCGGAAACGTCGCCATGCGCTGTATCGCCGCCCAGGCCGCATCGCGATTGACCGCCGACAACCCGCCCGTCCCGCTGCCGAAAATGCTCCTGGCATTCTGATTCTGGGATCGCTCACCCAGCGCGGTGGATTGCATGTACCGGCTCACGCCGGCGAGCGTGAACTGCGGCCTCACGCCAGCGGTGACCTGATCGACCAGCGGCCCGCGATTGCGCGCCTGCTTGATATAGATGATCGGCTGGCCCCAGGCGTCTACGAGATCGGGAATGTAGCGATTGTTCGGATTGCCATCGTGCGGTGTCGGGTCGGGATTGGCAGGTTCCGGCGGCGAAGTGATCGGATAACTCGCGCTCGCCACGTCGCTGCTGCCGGGCGTGAAGTACGGCGCAAACGGCTTGCCGTTGATCGTCGGGCCTTCACCAATCTTGCGCGTGTCGATCACGATCTTCCACCGGTTCGGCGCCGCACCAAATATCAGTTCGATCGAACTGTTACTTGCGACGGCTTGCGATCGATACGCGATGTAGTCGGCGACGATTGCAGTCGGCGTGGCGGCGGTGTCGTCATCGGTCGGCCCCAGCACGCGGAAACCGCCCATCAGATGCAGCATCGCGTTTTCGGTGCTGCTGAGTTTCGGATTGCCGTTGGCATCGGGAAAGTCGCGGATCATTTCATCCGGGATCACGCCGGGGTAGAAGCCGTGCTCGGACTGGAACGCCACGCAGGCGTTGGCGAACTGGTTCATGACGGCCTCGGTCCGCGTGCGCAGCGCGCGGTTGCGCACCAACCCCAGCGCGACGAGCAGCAGCCCCACAAGCAGGACGATGATGCCGATGACCACCAGCAGTTCGGTCAGCGAAAAGCCGGTGCGCCTGGTCGGGTGAACGGAGCAAGGTGATGTGCGGTGCATTGCGTGCATGAGCGTCGTCTTTCCTTCTTGCCGCCGCTGGCGTGTTCCGGAATCGCGGTCCATCATTCCGCGGGAACGCACAAGCAGCGGACAGGTGCCGAGCCATCCGGCAAAACCCGTCACGCTCATCCGCTGTCACAGTGTAATACGCACGGCGGGTGCTGCAAGGTTGCATCGGCGACCGGCTCGCCCTTAGGTTTCGCCGGCCTCGTGCATGAAGGCGTCCAGATACCGCTCCACGAAGTACTCCACCGCCGTTGCGGTCGCCTGGGGCGTCGCGCCCCATACGCACGCCTGGGCCTGCAGAAACTCCGGATCAAGGTGAATGCGAAACTGGTTGTCGATCACCAGCGCGGTCGGCAGACGATTGGAAAGATACGCCGTGGCCGCGTTCACACCCGGCTCACCCAGCGCGATCACCGGCCGCTCGAGCAGTTCCGGATTGTTCAAAAACCACACATCCGTGCAGATCACCGGCCGAAGCGCAGCAGGGGGGCAGTCGCTCGACGCGCGGCTTCGCTCCTGCCACTGCATCAGCCGATCGCACAGTTGCTGCGCCAGCGGCCGGTCGTGAATCTCGGCCCGCAGGTGCGCGCCCACGACAATCAGCATCAGCGCATCAATCGCCACAGCATCGTCATCATTGGACATGCGCGGATGTTACCACCTCCACGACCGCCGCACGTGCGCTGCTTACAGCGCCGCCAGACGCTGGGCCACGTCGTGCTCAGCAAGTTTGTCGATGATCGGCTGCATGCGGCCGGCCATGACTTCGCCAAGGTTGAACGACTCGTTGACGCGATGATCGACGACGATGTTTTCCTTCCAGCGATAAGTGCGGATTTTCTCCGCACGATCGCCAGAGCCGATCATGCTCCGCCGCGCTTCGCCGCGCTGGGCGTCGGCCTCGGCCTTCTGCCGCTCGAACAACCGCGCCCGCAGAAGTTTCCACGCCCGTTCGCGATTCTGGATCTGGCTCTTTGTTTCCTGCATGCGCACTTCAATGCCGGTGGGCACATGAATCAGGTGCACCGCAGTCGCCACCTTGTTGACGTTCTGCCCGCCCGGACCCTGCGAAGTCGTGATGTTTTCCTTCACGTCTTCCGGATTGATCTTGACCTCGATCTGCTCCGGCTCCGGCAGCACCGCGACGGTGGCGGTGGAGGTGTGTACGCGGCCCTGGGCTTCGGTGGCGGGCACGCGCTTGACCTGGTGCGTGCCGCCTTCGTAACCCAGCTGCGACCATACGCCTTCGCCGCCGATCGACATGACGGCCTGCTTGAACCCGCCGTGCTCCGCAGGAGAGAACTGGAGGTCTTCGACACTCCATCCGCGCGAGGCTGCGTAGCGCTTGTACATGTTCACCAGGTCGCCGGCCCAGATGCCCGCTTCATCGCCGCCCACGCCCGCGCGCACTTCGAGGATGATCGAACCCACCGCCTGGTCTTCCGCGGTGACCAGTCGTTTCTGGATGGATGCAAGCAGCGAAGCCGCCCGCTCCTGAAGTTCGATCACCTCCGCGTGCGCCAATTCGACCAGGTCCGGATCAGCATTCTCATCAATCACGCGGCGAAGTTCTTCGCCCTGCTCCTGCGCGAAGCGATACGCACGGTAATCGCGCACCAGAGGTTCGATCGCCGCCTTCTTGATCGAAAGCGACCGCACCAGGCGATGATCGGTCAATACGGCCGGGTCAATCAGTTGGGCCTCAAGCGCGCGGTGCTGCTGATCAAGTTCATCCAGTTTGCGAATCAGGTTGTCTGATACAGCGGGGCTCATCGCAGCGGCAAGTGTATCGCCGTGAGTATCCAAGAGCGTCCAGCGCCAGGTCCAGCGGCTCAATCTGTCTGTGGCGCAACAAACAACCGCGTCCGCACAACCGGACGCGGTTGATCGATGTCAATGGAATGGTCCTACTTCTTCTTGCCTTTGAAGTAGTCGCCTGCGAACTTGCGCTGGAACTTCTCGACCCGGCCGGCGGTATCGACAAACGATTTCTGGCCGGTGAAGAACGGGTGCGAACCGGACCAGATTTCCACGTGCAGTTCAGGCACGGTGGCGCCGACGGTCATCACCACCTCGCCGCGGTAAAAGACCTTGGCGTCGGTGTAGTACTTGGGATGCACTTTGTCCTTCATGCGAAAACTCCAGTCCGATGGACGATTCGATCCGACTCGACGCGATCGCCGAAACCTGTTCGTGGCAACCTCGTTCAGTCGAGCCGCGTAGTATATCCACTTTCCCGGTCAAACCGCAAGTCGCAGCCTGTTTGACCCCGGCGAATTTGCCGATATTCTGCTGACTCTGGACAGGACATGCCGGGCCCGCCCCGGCGACAATTTCATTCCCCTATAGCTCAATGGTAGAGCGGCCGGCTGTTAACCGGCAGGTTGCTGGTTCGAGTCCAGCTGGGGGAGTTCACCTCCGAGAGCAACCCTCTTCGAAAAGGCACTTTCTGGTAGACAGCCCACGGAATGGCCATGCCGCGGCCGGCGGAATGCTCATGACTGTCCAAGAGACGCGGATATGCTGCTATTGGACCGTGCACCGCGCAACCACCTCACGACATAATGCATTGACCGTCATCGCTGCAGGCGCGACAAGGAGCATCATCATCATTGCTTCTTTCAGTCTATTTCCGCTTCGCGGTCAGGACGCCCGGGGGATCGTGAAGAACAAAGGTCGGGGCGGGCTTGTCGCCGGCCAGATCGAAAACCAATCGCACATCTTTGTCGTACAACAGGGCCTTAAACTCGCCCTTGCCCAAATAAATCATCGCGGAATCACGGTCGCCTGGACTTTGTGAAAACAGCTTGCCGTCGCGGCGGATAATTGTCATCTCCCAGTCGGTATCGGGGAATGCGTACACACCTTCGCAACGGGCTGCATCGGCTTCGGAAATCGCCACGGCTACGGGCGCGGCGGCCTCGCAGATTCCAAGGGCCTCGCGGCTGAGTAGATTGGCAACTCGCGTGGAAGAGACGGACCGGCTGTTCGAAATCACCGCGATTGTCACGCTTTCATCGGGGAACCGGGCCAGCATGGAGTTAAACCCGAAGATCTCGCCTCCGTGCTGGAGGCGGGCGTGACCGTCGAGCGAATCGATGAAGAACCCGAAGCCGTAGTCGATGGTGCCGCCGCCTGCGAGCGTGAACGGCGTTGACATCAGCTTATATGACGCAGGGGAGACGACTTTGCCCGTGGCCAGCGCATCGGCCCATACCACCAAGTTATGCGCCGATGCGAGAAGTCCTCCCGCTGCGAAGGTCGTGCCCGTCGCGAGCCCGCGATCGTTCACCAGCTTTTCGCCCGCGACTGCATAGCCCTGCGCCCGGCCCTTGATGATCTCGGTGTTGGAATCGCAGCGCGTATGGGTCAACCCCAACGGTCCGAAGAACTCATCCTGCAGGTACGCGCAATAGTCTTTGCCGCTGACGTTCTCGATGACCATGCCAAGCAAGTAGTAGCCGGTGTTGCTGTAGTCGAATTGGGTACCGGGATCGAAAGCCAAGGGCTCGTTCTGGACCATGTCCAGCATTTCCTGGTGCGTGAACTCGCGCTCGGGCTCATCCACCATGACTCGCTTGATTTCCGTGTAGCTCTTGATCCCAGAAGTGTGCGTGAGCAGATGCAGCAGGGTGATCTCACGGCCTTGTGTGTTGTACCCTGGCACATGCTTGGTGATCGGGTCGTTGAGTTTGATCCTGCCCTGCTCGACCAGTCGCATGATGGCCGCGGCGGTGAACTGCTTGGTGATCGAACCCATGCGGAACATGGAGTCGCCATTTGCCTTGACATCGTGCTCGATCTCAGCCAAGCCGTAGCCCTTGCTGAGGATCACCTTCCCGTTGCGGGAGACGGCGACCGAGAGGCCGGCAGCCCCCGTCTCTGACAGTGCTTGGGCGGCCAGTTTGTCGGCCGCGGCAGCGATCGCAGAATCGGTTGGGGGCTTGGAGAAAACGATGCATAGGGACGCGAGAGCGGTGGCAATGGTCAGCATGCGGGGCTCCTGAGACAAGCTGATTGGGATATCCAGGTTTCGGCTTTCAAGTACCACATCCCGGGGAGGTCCTCTCAGCGAGCATGGTTCCGATCAGGCTCAATGGCATCTGCGCGCCAATCGTTTGTCTCGCGAATACTCTAAAATCGGTGCGGCGAGAGAACTGGCCGCCATCAATTGCAGGCGACAAGGAGGGTAGTTGGGTTCCCCAACGTTATGAAGAGGGTTGCTCTCGGGGAGCTTTCAACGCCGTCACGAACCCGTGGCGGCGTTTTGGTTGACGCCCAGCGAGCCGGGCCGTCCTCGGCCCGGGTTGCCATAAGTCCTGTATCTACGGGCGTTTCGGCGCGGTGCCGCTTCCGGGTGCGCTCTCGGTTTCGGAAAGCATGATCTTGGGGTGCGAGAGCAACCGTGACGGTTGCTTTCGTCGATCGAGAGCAATCCTCTGGAACTCTCTTCCTCTCTGGTTGACAGATCGGCGGAGGTGAACGCGGGGTTGCTCTCGGGGTGCCTTGACGCACGATAGTCCGAAGTCCAGGCAGTGTTTTCACTATCATTGACGCACCGACATGGCACGCCGCAACCCGCTCGTCTGCCAATTCGTGGAGAACCTCTCCAGTGCCGCACTGGAGCGATACGCGCCGGCTCATCCTCGACCGCTTCGTGTATTTCC
>CAMPIL010000243.1 GCA_946886375.1 uncultured Phycisphaerales bacterium | reverse complement strand
CCTCAGCGAGATCGTCGCGCAGAACGGCGACGACGTGACGACGGCCATGCTCGCGTCGTCGATCGCTGAAGGCCGCGCCGATGAACTATTGGCCAAGGGCGACACCGCCGGCGCCGAACGCAAGTTCGCCCAGCAGCGTGAGACGCTCAGCCGCGCGTTCATCATGGACCCATCGAACCCCACGCCCCGGTTGCTGTTCGCCCAGATGTTGCTGAAGGAAGCCAGGCGAACCGGCCGCACCGCCGTGCTCGATGACGGCCTGCACACGTTGGAGGAAATCGAGAAGGTGCGCGTCGGCATTCCGGAAGTCGGCGTCATGCGCGTCAACCTGCTCAAGGAGAAAGGCGACATCGGCGGCGCGATCGGCGAGTTGCGCCGGCTGCTTGACCGCTTTCCCAGCAACCATGCCGCCCGCCGCGAACTGACCCAGATCTACTACGACCAGGGGAACGGCGAAGCCGCGATCGCCGCCATCAAGGAAGGCATCCGCGTCAATCCAACTCTGCATATCTGGCATGATGCATTGGGCGATCTGTACAAACTCACCAAGGGCGATCCGACGCTGGCCCTTGATGCGTACTCCAAGGCGTTTGAACTGAATCCCGTCGGCATGTCATTGCTGAAGGTCGCCGACGCCACGTTCGCCATGCCCGCGCCGGATTGCGAGGGCTTGGCTGAGAAGATGAAAACGCGCATGCAGGACATGGAAAGTAATCCATTCCTGCGCGAGGCGTACGCCCGCGCGCTGCACTGCGCCAAGAACCGCGATGCAGCCGTCGAGCAACTTCGCCTGGCGTATGCCACGCGACAGCAGCAGTTCAAGGACGGAAAGGCGAAGGCTTCGGATATCTCCTACTGGTTCCAGCCTGTGTCCATCGTCTTCGGACGTGCCGATAACCCTTCGCAGGTGGATGGATCGGCGGCTGAGCAGTTTGTGCTGGAATTGTGCGGCGGCAAGCCTGACGTGTACATGCTTCACGGACTCTCCAGGCTGTGGCTGGCGACGGGCGATCCCAAGATGACCCGTGGAATTGAACTGCAGCGGCAGGCTGTAGCCCAGTGCCCGCCGGAAGAGGAATCCTTCCGCATTGACCTGCAATTGGAGTTGGCGACCTATCTCTATGGCACAGCGGCGCTCAAGGAAGCCGCCGATCTGTATGAGGCGGTCATCAAAACCCATCCGGAAAGACTCGACGCCCTGAATAATGTTGCGTACCTGTTAGCCGATGAATTGAAGGAGCCTGCTCGGGCCCTGCCCTATGCGGAAAAGGCGCACCGACTGGCTCAGAAGGATGACTGGTCGGTGCTGGATACGGTGGGCTGGGTGTACGTGCTGGCCGGGCAGGTTGAGAAGGGCCAGCAGGTGCTGCAGGACAGCATTCGGGCGCAACGATCGGCCATCGCGCTTTTCCACCTGGCTGCGTCGCAATTCATGTCAGGCGACATCACGGGCGCCACGCACAACCTCGAGGAAGCTGCACGTATGAATCCCGACGCGTTCCTGAAAGGCAAGATGGATCGGCTGCAAGCCGAGATTGCGGCTCGCCGCGGCCGCTGAAATTCAGAAATTTGGTCCGATCAACGGCCGTAGAACTGATGTAGGAAGTCACCATGAGCACTGCAACCCCACCACGCCAGATTCCCGCACGCGGGCAGACTGCGACGCAGTCCAGAGGCCTCAGGCCCGCGACCATGGCCACCAGCATCGATCCCATCCGCGTGCTGCGGCGTCACGTAGTCGCCATCATCGTCTCCATCTTTGCGGGCGGCATTCTGGGCGTGGTTTCGTATTTCGCCATCCTCAAGATTTACCCGCTCTATGGGGGCCAGGTGCTGTTCGAGGTTCAGCCGGGCCTGCAAACCGCCGGGCAGGTCGGCATTGTCGAATGGACCAACGACGAAATGGTCTACCGAATCGCGCAGACCGAGACGTTCATGCTCACCAGTCGCGAAATCCTCGACATCGCGATGAAGAATCCCGATGTCCTTCAGACCGAGTGGCACAAGAAGTTCCTCAAGACCAGCAGCGACGGCCGCGAAACATTCGACAACCTTGAGGCGGTGGATGAACTGAAAGAAGACATCGGCGCCGGTCCGGTCCGCGCCAGTAACCTGTTCACGCTGAACTGGTCCACCCACTACAAGGACGATGTGCCGATCGTCCTCAACGCCATTTCCAAGGCATACATGGAAAACCGCGAAGCCCGCGATCGCGGCGTCTATGACCGCAACCTGACGTTGTTCCGCAACCAGTCCCAAGTCACCGAGCGCGAATTGATGGATCTGGCTCAGGATATGAAGAACAGGATCAAGGCGGCGAACATGACCGACCTCGAGGCTGTGTATCGCAGCGCCCAGGCCTTCCGCGCACAGGAATTGACCAAGCAACTCGCGGAAGTGTCTTCAGCCCTCAGCGTCTCGCAATCCAGCCTCTCCATCGTGAACGAGCAATTGCGCGGCACGCTGGAGCCCACTTCCATGGACCTGTTCGAGGCTGAGCACGACCCCACGCTGATGACCCTGATCGAAAGCCTCCAGTTCCAGAACGGCGAGTTGCGCCGGCTGGAGCAGATTCGTGATGCGAACGACTCAATGCTGCAGAACGCGCGCGACCGTGTGCGCGCTTACGAAGAGCAGTACGACGCCAAGGTCAAGGAAATCATCCACCGAAACCTTGAGGCGAAGGCCCGGCAGTACGCCAATGACGTTGAGCGGTATGGCAGCACGGTGGCCAAGCTCGATGACGAACTGGAAAAAATGAACGTCATGCTCAAGGACCTGGCGGCCGAGCAGTCTCAGTACGAAGCGCTCAAGGTTCGCCGCGAGCATCTTGAAGCCAAGCGCGGGGCCGACCTTGAACTGATCAACGAAGTGGAACTCATGCGGTTCCGTGCAGACGCCTCGCGCGTTCGCCTGGCGCAGAAAGCGCTCACGCCGCGCGATCTGTCCTTCCCTGAACCGGAAATCATTATTCCTTTGGGTGTGCTGGTGAGTCTGGGCCTGACCATCGGCCTGGTGTTCCTGCGCGAACTGATGGACCAGCGCGTCAAGAGCCCAAGCGATCTGGCCGTGTTGCCCGGCGCCCACGTGCTTGGCAGCGTGCCCGATCTGGACGACGACCCCACCAAGACCCCCAACGCGGAACTGGTGGTGCGGAAGTATCCCACGAGCGTGCTGGCGGAATCGTACCGCCAGACGGCCACGGCGCTGTTCCCGATGCTCGACCGCAACGGGCACCAGTCGCTGCTGCTGGTGGGCTGCATGCCCGGCTCCGGTACGACGACGGTGGCGACCAACATCGCCGCCGCCGCCGCCGCCGCGGGCAAGCGCGTGCTGGTCATCGACGCCAACTTCCGCCGTCCGCGCCTGGCCCAGGCGATGGATGTCGCCTCGGACGGCCCGGGCCTGGCAGATGTGCTGAGCAACTCGGCTCGCGCCAGCGAAGTGATCGTCGATGCCGATGGCATCGGCGTGATCAGCGCGGGAACCCCGGCCAGTCGCGTCTCGGATCGGCTGAACACTGCCGCCATGGACAGCATGCTCGCTGAACTGCGCGGCAAGTACGATCTGATCCTGTTCGACACGCCGCCGGCGGTTGTCTCCGGCGATGCGCTGATCCTGGCCAACAAGGTGGACGCCGCCGTGCTGGTCGTCCGCGCACACCAGGATCATCGCGGCCTGATCGCGCGCATGATGCACCGGCTCTCCGATGCCCAGTGTGAGATGCTGGGCTTGTTGCTCAACCGTCCGCGCGGCATCGCCGGCGGGTACATGAAGAAGAACTACCTCACCATGGCCGAATACACCGACCGCTCTGCGGCGTGATCGGCACGGCACGGCAAGGCGGTGATCGATCGTTTCTCCACGGAGCACGTCATCCATGAAATCCAGCCCCACCCAGCGCGTCTGTCTCGTGACGGGTGGGGCTGGTTTCATTGGCTCGCACCTGGTGGAACGCCTCGTGGGGCGCGGCGATCACGTCGTGGTGGTCGACAATCTCTCGACAGGCCGGCGCGAAAACCTCGCCGCGGTCGATCCCGCGCACCTCACCTTCATTCATCGCAACGTGTCCGACGCCGTCGGCGAATTCACGCCCGGGGAATTCTCGGAGATTTACCATCTCGCCGCGGCAGTCGGCGTGCGGCTGGTGATCGAGCACCCCATCCACACGATCGAAACCAATGTGCTGGAAACTTCCGCGCTGCTGCAATTCGCGGCGCGGCGTTCAACGCCAACGATGCTGGCGTCCACGTCGGAAGTGTACGGCAAGGGCTCCAAATCGCCATTCGCCGAGGACGATGACGTGGTGTACGGCCCCACGATCTTCAGCCGCTGGTCCTACGCGTGCTCCAAGGCCATTGATGAATACCTCGCGCTGGCGTACCACCGTCAGCACGCGCTGCCGGTGGTCATCGTTCGGTTCTTCAACACCGTCGGTCCACGGCAGGTGGGCGAGTACGGCATGGTGCTGCCGCGCTTTGTCGCCGCCGCACTGGCCGGCAAGCCCCTGCAGGTGCACGGCGATGGAACGCAGTCGCGCTGCTTCTGCGATGTGCGCGACGTCATCGAAGCGCTGCCCCGATTGCTGGCCACCCCACCATGCGCCGGGCGCGTGTTCAACTTGGGCAACGACGCCCCCGTCCAGATTCGCGCGCTGGCTGAACTGGTGCGCAGCACGTTGCACAGTCAATCAACCATCGAGCACGTTCCGTACGAGGAAGCCTTCGGCGCGGGATTCGACGACCTGCGCGAACGCAAACCTGACCTGACGCGCATCCGGCAGGCCGTCGGGTTTCGACCGGCGATTCCGCTGGTGCAGACGATCCTTGACTTGGCCAACGACATTTCCCGCTCGGCGCAGTCGCGTCCATCGGTGATAATGGAGGCCCCGGCATGATTCGGTTGCTCGGCCAAGCCGCTCCCGTTTCGGCGGACGCCTCCGCGAATTCCGTCGAGGCGATCACGTCGCCCATCAATCTGCTGAATGGATACGCGCCGGTGTTCATTGCGGCGTTTCTCGTCACGCTGTTGATCACTCCGCTGGTCGCGCGAATCGCCGAAGTGTTCGGCATTGTGGATCGGCCGGATTTCAAGCGCAAGGCGCATGCGGTGCCCGTGGCGTACTTGGGCGGCCTGGCCGTCTTTGCGGGCCTGATTGTCGCCATCGGCGTGAGTTACGTGAGCGTTGAAAACGTGCCGGCGAGCTTCGTGCAGGTGCCCATTGCGGTCGTCATCGGCATGGTGGCGATCACCTTCACCGGCTTGGCGGATGACGTGTGGGGCTGGGACCCGCGTTTGAAAATCGCAGGCCAACTGGTCGCCGCCGCGGCACTGGCGATCGAAAGCGTCGGCGTCAACGTCGCCAAGGGCGTGCTTGATCCCATGTTCGGCAGCGAGAATCTGCAGTTTCTTGTTCCCACGCCGCTGGGCGATCTGCACATCGACGCGGTGTATTGGACCGGCACGACCATCATCGCGCTGTTCGTGCTGGGCGGGTGCAACGCGGCCAACCTCATTGACGGATTGGACGGGCTGCTCTCAGGCGTCACCGGCATCGTGGCGGCCGGTTTGCTCGCCATCTGTATGCTCATGATTCCGCCTGCCTCGTCGGAAGAACTGATGTCCGACAATGGCGTGCTGGTCGGTGCGCGTCTAGTTCTTTCACTCGGCCTGCTCGGCTCGGTGCTCGGCTTCCTGCCGCATAACTTCAAACCCGCAACGATCTTCCTTGGCG
>CAMPIL010000242.1 GCA_946886375.1 uncultured Phycisphaerales bacterium | reverse complement strand
GCGTCACGTGATCCAGCGCGGCGGGCTTGAAGCCGCCGCGCCCAAAGCGCGGCTTGCGTTCGTTGAGTACGATGCACCCAATGCCCAGGCTCACCTACCACACCGCAGGAGAATCGCACGGGCCCGCGCTCACCGCGCTTGTCAACGGCATGCCCGCTGGAGTGGAACTGGATGTCGATTTCATCAACGCGGAACTGGCGCGCCGTCAAGGCGGCTACGGCCGCGGCGCGCGGCAGAAGATCGAAGATGATCGCGTGACGTTTCTCGCCGGCGTGCGATACGGCCACACCACCGGCGCGCCCATCGTGATTCAGATTCCCAACGCGGACAATCGGTTGGAAAACGCGAGCAAAACGCCGCCGGTGTACCGGCCGCGGCCGGGGCATGCGGACCTCGCGGGCTCGATCAAATGGCTGACGACCGATTGCCGGGAGACGCTGGAGCGCGCCAGCGCGCGGGAAACCGCCGCGCGAACCGCCTGCGGCGCGGTCGCCCGCTGCCTGCTGCGCGAATTTGAAATCGAAACGTTCGGCTTCGTGCGCGGCATGCTCGATGCCGTCACCGACATCGCCATTGATGAGCATCGCCTTCATCAATTGATCGCGGCGCGCGATTCATCCGAAGTTTATTGTCCAGACCCGCGCACCAGCGAGAAGATCATCGAGCATATCCGGCAGGCGAAGATCGACAAGGACACCGTGGGCGGACTGTGCGAAGTTCACGTCTTCGGCTGCCCGCCCGGAATGGGCTCGTGCGTGAACTGGGACCAACGGCTGGATGCGCGCCTGGCCGGCGCGGTGATGAGCATTCAGGCGTTCAAGGCGGTGGAGATCGGGCTAGGAAAAGACGCCGCCTTTCGCCGCGGCAGCCAGGTGCATGATCCGATCCAGTTCGATGGATCACAGCGCGACACCGCAAGCCTGGGTTTCGTACGTCCATCCAACAACGCCGGCGGAATTGAAGGCGGCATGACCAACGGCATGCCGGTGGTGGTGCGCGGCACGATGAAGCCCATCAGCACATTGCTGCGCGGCATGCCGAGCGTGGATCTGAACACCAAGAAGCCCGAGCACAGCGCGTATGAACGCAGCGATGTCTGCGCTCTGCCCGCGGCGAGCGTGGTGATGGAGAACGTGGTGGCCTTTGAAATTGCGCGCGTGTTTCTGGAAAAGTTCGCGGGCGACACCATGCACGAAGCGCATGCGGCGTACGACGCATTTCTGGATTTCGCCCGCCGCCGGCCGCTGGAGGCGATCGAGCGTGCCGACGGCGAGCGCGATCAAAGCGAGGCGTGAGGTTCCATGACGTACGTCATCGTGTGTGTGACGGCTTTTGTCGCGTCGGCCCTGACACTGTTCAGCGGGTTCGGTCTGGGCACCGTGCTTCTGCCGGCATTTGCGATCTACTTCCCAATCGAACTCGCGGTGGCGATGACGGCGATCGTGCACCTGCTCAACAACCTGTTCAAGTTCGCGCTGCTCGGTCGGCGGGCGGATTGGCCAACGGTGCTGCGGTTCGGTTTGCCAGCAATCGCCGCCGCGTTTCTGGGCGCGTGGACGTTGAACCTGTTGAGCGATCTTCGGCCGTTGGCAACCTACAACGCCTTCGGCCGTGAACACCACATCACGCCCATCAACCTGGTGATTGCGGCGTTGATGATCGGGTTTGCGCTGCTGGAGATGAGCCATCGCGCCGAACAATGGAAAATCCCAAGCCGGTTTTTACCGCTGGGCGGACTGCTGAGCGGGTTCTTCGGCGGACTCTCCGGTCACCAAGGCGCGCTGCGCAGCGCGTTTCTGCTCAAGACCGGATTGAACAAGGAAGCGTACATCGCCACGGGAATTGTCATTGCGTGCATGATCGACGTTGCCAGGTTGATCGTGTATGCATCGCGCTTCGCAGTGGACGGGATGGGCGAACAGAAGTGGTTGATTGCAGCCGCGACGCTGGCTGCGTTCGCTGGGGCGCTGCTTGGGATGCGCCTGCTTCCCAAGGTGACGCTGCGTCACATTCGCGTTCTGGTGGCGGTGTTGCTGGTTGTGATCGCCATCGCGCTGGGAGCGGGCCTGATCTGATTGTTCTACAATCGCCCAAATGCCACGCGGCGAGCCGCTGGTTGCCGCTCGCCGCGTGTTCATCGAACCGAAGTAGTGCGCCGCGTTTCGCCGCGCACGATTTCCCACAAGGGGCCCGCGGCCAAGATATGGCCCCGAACGAGATTGAAAATAGGAATCGCGCGATTTGGTGACGATGTGGGAATCGGCACTAGAGCGGATTCTTGATAAGTATCGCAACGTACGCGGCCCCTTCGCGCATGTTGTACCACTGACGTCCGAGGTGATGGGTTTACTCGCATAAGCAGCAGCAAATCAAGGAAGCAGTAGATGCTTCGCAGATTTCGTTGCGCCGGGCCGTGCTGATTGTCACCGCAACGTCTTGTCTGGAATTCGTTGGTCGCCTCGCCACAGGAAAAGCGCCTGACGGCAGCGCGTTCACGCCAGTTGTAGTCAGAAAAACAACCTGACCCAACCTTTCACAGCCGGGCTTCAAACACGCGGTTGAACGGCGTCTGGGTGGCCCGGCGGAAGCGGCGGAACCCGCCGGCCTTCACCACGGCCTTGAGCGCGTCATCGCTGGCGACCGTGCCCAGCGCCTCGCCGCCGCATGCAATCGCGTTGGCGGTGCAGCACAGAACCGATGCGCCGGAATACACGCGCCCGACGGGATTGAAGTTTTCCTCCACACGTTCGCCGGCCATCGGCTCCACGATCATCACCGTGCCATCCTTGCTCAGCGATTCAAAGGCGTGGCGGGCGGCGTCTTCGGGATGGCCCATGTCGTGCAGGCAGTCGAAAAACGTGATGAAATCGAACTTCCTGCCCTTGCCAGGCGCGCCATAATTCTCCGCGCCGGCGACACGGAACTTCACGTTCGAAAGTCCCTGGGCTTTCGCAAGTTTGTTGGCGCGGCGGATCGAAGGCTCGTGATTGTCGAACCCAATGAATGATGATTTCGGAAATGCCCGCGCCATGATCATGGTCGATGCGCCGTGGCCGCATCCGACATCCGCCACGCTGGCGCCTT
The DNA here is from genome assembly GCA_946886375.1 of uncultured Phycisphaerales bacterium. The sequence goes on along the minus strand of CAMPIL010000242.1, from coordinate 2,671 downwards.
TCTTCAATCGTGCTTCAACGCCATCAAGCGCAGGAATCCAGTCGCTGACGAGGTGGCCGATGTAGTTCGGTCGGAAGAAGCGTTCTGTGCCTTCGAATAGGTCGGGGTCGTGTTCGCCCCAGAACATGCCTCCGCCATTGCGGAACGCCTCCATGATGCGCGGCTGGGCCTTCATCATGGCGGCGATGACCTGGAACCCGCCGCCGACGAAGTACGGGCTGGATTCGTCCGCGAGCGCCACGGCGTGTTCAGGCGGCAGCACGTACTTGCCGGTGCGAGGGTTGTAGTCGATGTAGCCGCCCGCCGCCTGATTGATCAACCACTCGCGCACATACCGCTCGGTGGTCTTGGTTCGCTGGGCCAATTCGCGCGAGGTGACCGGGCCGGCCTCAGCCATGACTTTGTACAGGCCGAGTTTGTCGCCCATCAGGGCGAGCGTGGAACTCAGGGCCGCGCCGAAGTCGCTGACCACCTTGCCCAGAAACTGCTCCAGTTTGGCTGGATTGATCTTCCGGGCCGGTTTGGGTGCTGCGGAACGCTTGGTGCGGGGGCGTGAAAGGGTGGTCTTCATTGGAATCCTCCAGTGCGTTGGGTCGTCCCCAGTCGGGAGAATCGCGGCGGAAGTGCCGGATGTGCGCAACCCGCCGCCTCTGAAAAGGATACATGCCGCAGCCACGGCAAACAACATTTCCCGGCCGCCGGCTGCAACACTACACAATCAAGGCGATGGAAGTTACTATTCCCCACCCTGCCGGGGGTCCGCGGCTTGAAGCATGACCCGTGGATTGTCATACTGCGGCACTTCCTGTGGGGTGGCGACGTGTCGTCGCACATGGATGCATCTGCCCGCCACCGGCGGGATTGCGGCGAAGCAAGACTGACTTTCGTACGAAGGACTCTTATGAACACGGAAATCGTGAACGGAACCGGTACTTCCGCCACTCATCGCGCCAAGGCGCGTCGTGGCAGCCTGCTTGGCAAAATCGCCCCGCTGGCGGCTGCGGCTCTGGCGAGCCTCTTCATCGCGCCGGCCGCGCTGGCGAGCGAAAGCGATCTGATCGTCCCGAATCTCGGCGATCCCAAGCTTTCCTTCCTCGGGATGCGAGGCGACCACCTGCTCATGATCGGTCTTGTGGTGTGTGCGTTGGGACTCACGTTCGGCATGGTGATCTTCACGCAATTGAAGAACCTGCCAGTCCACAAGCGCATGCTGGAAATCTCCGACCTCATCTACGAGACCTGCAAGACGTATCTTTTCACGCAGGGCAAGTTCCTCGCGCTGCTGTGGGTCTTCATCGGCGCGATCATGGTGTGGTACTTCGGCTTCCTCACCGTGCACACAGATCCAGTCACGGGAGTTGAGCACCACGGCCTTAGCGCGATGAAGGTCACGGTCATTCTGCTGTGCAGCCTTGTGGGCATTGCCGGCTCCTATGGCGTGGCGTGGTTCGGCATCCGCATCAACACCTTCGCCAACAGCCGGACGGCATTCGCTTCGCTCGCGGGCAAGCCTTTCCCCTGCTACGACATCCCGCTTCGCGCGGGCATGTCCATCGGCATGGTGCTCATCAGCGTTGAACTGCTGGTGATGCTGGCGATTCTGCTGTTTATCCCCGGCGATTACGCGGGGCCGTGCTTCATCGGCTTCGCGATCGGCGAGTCGCTGGGCGCATCGGCCTTGCGCATCGCGGGCGGCATCTTCACCAAGATCGCAGACATCGGCTCGGACCTCATGAAGATCGTGCTGGGCATCAAGGAAGACGATGCCCGCAACCCCGGCGTGATCGCCGACTGCACCGGCGACAACGCAGGCGACAGCGTCGGCCCCACCGCCGACGGGTTCGAAACCTACGGCGTCACGGGCGTCGCGCTCATCTCGTTCATTCTGCTGGCCGTGCCCGATCCAGCCGTGCAGGTGCAACTGCTGGTCTGGATCTTCGCCATGCGCATCATGATGGTGCTGGCGTCGGGCGGTTCGTATCTGCTCAACGCGGCGTGGGCCAAGGCCAAGTACGGCAACGCCGACTCCATGAACTTCGAGCATCCCCTGACCACGCTGGTCTGGCTCACCTCGCTGGTGTCCATCGCATTGACCTTCCTGTTCTCGTACCTTCTGATACCCGATCTTGCAGGCGACCAGACTCTGTGGTGGAAGCTTTCGATCATCATCAGTTGCGGAACGCTGGCCGGCGCGGTCATTCCCGAACTGGTCAAGATCTTCACCTCCATGCACTCGGCCCACGTGCGCGAAGTGCTCATCTCTTCGCGCGAAGGCGGCGCATCGCTGAACATTCTCTCGGGCCTGACCGCGGGCAACTTCAGCGCGTTCTGGATGGGCATTTCCATCGTCGCGCTGATGGCCATCGGCTACGGCGTGAGCACGCAGTTCCCCGGCGATGCCTTCATGAAGGCCGCCCCGGTCTTCGCCTTCGGCCTGATCGCCTTCGGCTTCCTGGGCATGGGTCCGGTCACCATCGCCGTCGATTCCTACGGCCCGGTCACCGACAACGCCCAATCGGTGTATGAACTGGCTTTGATCGAGGAAGTGCCCCCCGCTGAAATCAAACGCGATTACGGCATTGATGTGAACTTCGAAAAGGCCAAGCACTTCCTGGAAGAAAACGACGGCGCGGGCAACACCTTCAAGGCCACGGCCAAGCCGGTGTTGATC
>CAMPIL010000241.1 GCA_946886375.1 uncultured Phycisphaerales bacterium | reverse complement strand
GCCGGTGCATCGCTTGGCACAGCAGACCTCGCACCCGGAAGCGGCGATGCATCAATGGCAGACCACACACGGCATGGAGATTGCCGCAGCGGTAGCCCGGCACAGCATCGTTCACGCCCCGATCATCGTGCATGGATTGGACTCGGCATCGCAGGCAGCGGACGACGCGCATGGCGGCGTGCTTTCGCCCCACGATGAAGCCGGATTCTTCGTTTTTCAAGGTGAGCGCGATGCGCTGCTGCGCCTGCTCAAATCGCAACCCGCGTCGATTGTGCAAGACCCCGCTTCGGCAGCGCCCGCCGCGGCAACGATGCGACTGAATCGGGAATTCAAGTTGATTGTCGACGCCTGTGCCGGCCGCGGCACGAAGACGCGCCAACTTGCCCACCTTCATCCATCGGCAAGAATCATTGCATCAGACATTTCGCCGGACCGCATGGGCGTGCTGCGGGAGCAGTTTCGCGAGCATCCGAAGGTCTCGGTAATTGAATTTGAGCGACTGAGCGAGTACTTCGGTCAGGCCGACATGCTGTTCCTGGATGTGCCATGCTCCAACAGCGGCGTCCTGGCCCGGCGCGTGGAAGCCAAGTACCGCCTCAGCCGGGCATCGATTCAGAAGACGGTGGATGTGCAGCGACAGATCATCGCCAACACGCTGGCGCTGCTGGGCGATGCGGGCGTGCTGGTGTATTCGACTTGCAGCATTGATCCGGCTGAGAATCAGCAGCAAGCGCAATGGATCTGCAAGTGGCATCCGATGCGGCTGGTTGAAGAAGCCGCTCGACTGCCGCGGGGTCAGCCGGGCGACCCACCGCGCGGGTACAGCGACGGCGGGTACTATGCAGTCCTTCAGCGCACCGGCGAAAAATGACCGCCGAAGTGGGACTCTCCGCTCCGCAGGTCCATCGCTTTGGTAACATGCCCGACCCGATTTGTCTTGTGTCCTGCGTCATGCTGCGCGGCATCGGACAACTCAAGTTCACGATGCAGGCCACAAGTCAGTTCCGCCCATGAACATACTCGACATTCTCTCACCCAAGGCCATCAAGGTGCCGCTGGAATCCAGCGACAAGAAAGGCGCGATCGATGAGTTGATCGATCTCATCGCCGGCGCTGGCCTGGTGAGTCAATCCGATTCGCTGAAGAAGGCTGTCTGGGAGCGCGAGCAGCAGCGCACCACGGGCATCGGCGAAGGGCTGGCGATTCCGCACGGCAAGTCCGATGCGGCACGCTCACTGGTCGTGGCGATGGGACGGCCGGCGCAGCCGATCGATTTCGGCTCGATCGACAACAAGCCGGTGAAACTCATCGTGCTGCTGGCTTCGCCGCCGGATCGCACATCCGATCACATCCAGGCGCTGGGGAAGATCAGTCGCCTGATGGCGGACCCGAAATTTCGGCAGCAGGCCTACGCCGCGCCGGATTCCCAGTCGCTTTTCGCCCTTTTTGAGCAGGCGGAGAAGGGCTGAGTTCGCGGCAGCGTCTTCACTGCTGCGACTGCTGCTTCTTCAGTTGTTCAAGATGGGCGTCTTCCAGTTCGTCAACGCGCCGGCGATACTGCATCGCTTCCTCCCCTCGGCCGGTGGCGCTGAGCATCTCCGCCAGCATCGAGTTGATGGGAATGCTGTCGGGGTCTAGGCGAAGCGCCGCCTGCATCGCTTCGATGGCCTGGTCCATTCGACCTTGATCCGCCAGCGCCAGCGCATGGAAATAACGGGCGCTGGCATTGCGCGGATCGATCTGAATCGAACGCTCGATCAGCCCGAGCGCTTCAGGAACTTCGCCTGTCTCAAGAAGTTGCAGCGACAGGACGCGCAATGTGTGCAAGTGATTGGGGAACTTTTGCAGCCGAGATCGATTGATCTCCACCGCGCGCGGCAACTGGCCCAGTTCCTTGGCCATCTGATTGAAAGAATCCAGCGTCGCCATGAAATCTTCATGGTCTAACAGCAACGGCTGGGCGAAATCCAGCGCAGCGGCGGTCTTGCCCTGCCCGTGCAGCAGCCACATGAGCGTGCGGCAGACATCGTCGTTGACGCCATATCGCTCGCTGGTGGAGCGCAGCAGGTTTTCCGCCGCGGCAAAATCGCGCTTGGCGGCCAGCATCATCGCGCGCTGCATGTTGATCTTCGGCTGCCAGGTTGCCAGCAAGCCAATGCCGCCTTCGCGAAGACTGGAAGCCAACTCGTAACTTCGCAGCGCGCGATCCGCAGCGACAGTCATCGATTCATCCAGCGGCGGGGCCTGGCCCATCAGGATGAGGTGCCGCGGAATGTTCACCTTCGCCTCTTCCCGCTGCCCTGCGGCCAGCGCGACATTCACCACGCCGCTGTGCACAGTCAACCCGATGGCGATGAGCGTCAGAGCTGCGTACAGCCACCCGGCCCGCTTCCACGACCCATGCAATTTCAGTTGATGCTTGTGCAGCGTCACATTGGGGTCGCGGATCATGCGCCACAGTTTCCACGCCATGAACGTGACGATGCCAGCGATCCCCGCCGCCATGAGCATGGGAACCACTTCGTACACGCCTCGGACCGCCATGAACGAAAGGGCGAACACAGCCGCTGCGCCGATCTCTTCGGCCAAGGTCATGTCGTAGCGTCGCTTCGGCGTCTGGTTCTTGGCTTTGCCCTTGAGGACGGCTGGCTTGGCAAAACCGAAGTACAGCGCATCGTTCGGACATACGCTCACGCAGTCCATGCACTTCATGCAGCCCGGATCGACAACCATGCCGTATTCGCGCACTTCCTCGTGCACGCGCACGTTTGAGGTGCAGACGGCTGTGCAGTGCCCGCAGTGCTCGCAGGCGTCGGTGACGAGGATTCTTCCGGCGGCGAATTTGTCCAGCGGCGCGAAGAACCCGCCATAGGGGCATCCATAGGTGCAGAAACCCTTGGCGCCCAGGAAATACACAACAGCGAAGCCGCACACGAACAGGAACGGAATCGCCACGCCAACCTTGGCAAACGTGCGCCAGAAATCCGAAGTGGTCAGGTGCGTGGAGACCCGCCAATCAGGCATGTTGGGATACGGCAGCGGAAATCCAATCGCGCTGGAACCGAACCGCACCGTCTGCACCAGCCAATCGTCCGTCCCCAGCGATGCAGACATGCTGCTGTCCAGCGGCACAAGCCCCCAACGGTACACCACGGGCATGATGAACATGTACACCGCGAGAATCAGCGGCACGTAGATGAGAAAGCGCGAGCGAAACGCCTTCGGCCGGATGCCGCATTTTTTCATGATCCAGCCGCAGAAATCCTGCAGCATCACGATGTGGCATCCCCAGCCGCAGAACCACCGGCCAAGGATCAGCGTGGACTGCAGCGCGATGGCAAAGAAGATCAGCCCCGCGTTGATGACGCCATCCTTCACGAATTCCATCGATTCCGATGGTTCGACCGGCGTGATGGTGTTGCCGCCCCACCATCCGAATTTTTTGCTCAGGGCCCACAGCACGATGTGGGCGATGATGAGCAATTGCACGGTGATCAGCACGATCGCGCGGCGTCTGGCATTGCGTGACTTTCGAATCTGCCCCGCCCCGCCGGCTGGATCATGCTCCGTGAGCACCGGCAGACTGATAGAGCCTCGCGGCGTGAGCGATGAATGGGTGCAGTGAGTAGACGACGATGAAGTTGATCGAGGCATCAAGAACAATCAATACGGGTCGACAGGGTCCCCGGATCGGGTTTCGGCTGGCGCAGGCTGAACAATGCGGATGAGCGTGGGTTTGTTTACGCGGTCTGGAACTGTTTGGCGCGCCAGGCTTCGATCTTGTCCATCGCCGCCGGGCTGAATACCCGCTCGCCGGAGTGGGGAAGTTCAAATAATGTCAACTGTGGTACAGCAAACCATTCGCTGCGGCTGGTACGGGTCACCATTGCCGCACACGGTGGTTTTTTCGACTGCCACAGGGTCTGCTTGGAGGGCACAAGAAAAATAGTACGACTCCACGCCGACCTCGGCAACAATCGTTCCTCTTTGCAAACCGCCGTGCCCACCAGAGTTCTGCTCTGAATGGCATGCAGCGTTTCGCGTTGACGATCTCGAAAGGGACGGCCCTCTCAATGAACAGCCTCGGCGTTGCTCCCGGCCTTCGTACACGTTGCTACCGGCACTGCTGAATTCCCTCCAAGTGCCAGCATGGCGGACACCATTGATCCCATTGCTGACGCACGTGCTCCAGCGATGCTTCAGCCCCGCAACGCTTGCACGCGGTCCGATGATCGGCGACGTCAAGACAACTGCCGCACTCCAGGCAGACGAGTTGCTGGTTGCGAATAACGCAGCGGCAGATGTACAGCGATATTGCAGCCTTTCCGATGACCAGCGACCACAACGTCAAGCCCCACAAAAGGACCATCGATATCCTGACGAGCGGAGCCATTGGCACCGCGAATGTCACAATTCCGAAACTCAAGAACACGATCATTGAGACCACGACCACTCGTGACGCCATTCGTTTATACCAGGCAGGTGGCTGCGCCGTGTCCGCAGAAACAACTCCGGGAAGATTCATTCGAACGTACCGCTTCCAGAATGCGCGAAGCCGATCGCTATCAAATGCCGCTCCGCACTCGGGGCATGCGCATGTGCCTTGAAGGCCGCCCAGATTGTGACCGCAACAGCCGCATGCATTCCATTTGTCTGCTCTGATCCGCGTCATTTTTCGACACCGCGAGGCAAAAGACCACACGGCCAACCCCATGGCCAAGAGTTGAACAACGATCAGAATCACCTCACCTGGCGTTGTGAGAATTGCAGGAGCCGCGCCACCCAACACAGCCGTGAAACCATACAGCGAAATCAAGAACAGCATTGTGGCATGGGACCCGCATTCTTCCCGCCGCAGGATAGGCGGCGCCATGCGGATGAACGCCTTCAACACAGATCCAAATCCTCCTCAAGCCGCTGACGCTCGGCGCATCTCTCGGTGAGATCCTTGATGACACTCACCTCTTCGGCAACTCGTTTTTCGCCACGCCACCGTTCGAAATTCTCACGAACTGGCCGTTTCAGCACGATGCAGAGTACAACCACACCACGCAGGTTTCAACGGTGCAATGTGCAGTGTGAAAGCGGCCCCTCCGCCACTCTTTCATCCAATACCTCCGGTTGACGAATAGAAAAGCCCCGGCATTGAATGCCGGGGCTTCGGAGTGGCTGATTCACTTTTACGATCCGATCAGTTCTGCGACGGGTCGTAGTTGTCGCCTTCGGCGGGCTCGCCTTCGCCTTCCTTGCGGCTTTCTTCCAGGGCAAGGCGGATCTTTTCCAGCGCCTTGTTCTGAATCTGACGCACGCGTTCCTTGGTCACGCCGATGATCTGGCCGACCTGCTCGAGCGTCAGCGGAGGCGATTCCTCCTTCTTGTCCAGGCCGAAGCGGTGATGGATCACCGTCTTCTCGACATCAGACAAGTCCGCCTCGTTGCTCAGCACGATGTGCTTGACTTCATCGGCGGTTTCGCGCTCATGGGTGGCCCGCACCGTTTCAAGGTGGTCGGACTTCTCCATGGTCGGATCGAAATCCGTCGGGAAGCGCTGGCGGTACTTGCTCAACTTCATGCCTTGGCGGCTGAAGGCCTTGAGGATCGCCCGGCAGGCGTACGTGGAGAACTTGAATCCGCGGCCGCAGTCGAACTTGTCAACCGAGCGCAAGAGCGCCATGTTGCCTTCCGAAACCAGGTCGGCAAAGTCGACCTCGCTCATGCGCGTGCGCTTGGCCATGGCCAGCACCAGCGCGAGGTTGGTCTCGGCGATCTGCTCGCG
>CAMPIL010000240.1 GCA_946886375.1 uncultured Phycisphaerales bacterium | reverse complement strand
GATTCACGTCGGCGCCGCGACCGAGGTTGAAATGAAGGAGAAGAAGGCGCGCGTGGAAGATGCGCTGCACGCCTGCCGCGCTGCCGTCGAAGAAGGCATTCTGCCCGGCGGAGGCGTCGCGGTGCTGCGCTCGCGCAAGGCTCTGACCAAACTCGAGGGGAAGGTCAGAGGCGATGAATCCATCGGCGTGCAGATCGTCAACCGCGCGTTGAGCGCGCCCATCAAGCAGATCGCGGAGAACTGCGGCTTGGACGGCTCCATCGTCGCGCAGAAGGTTGAAGAAAGCACCAACCCCAACATCGGCTTCAACGGCGTGACCGGCGAGTACGAGGACCTGGTGAAGGCCGGCGTCATCGTGCCGACAAAGGTCGAGCGCGTCGCTTTGCAGAACGCAGCCAGCATCGCGGGCTTGCTGCTGACGACGGACTGCGCGATTACCGAGATCAAGGACAAGAAATCCAAGGCTCCGGCCGGCGCTGGCGCGGGCATGGATGATATGGATTATTGATTCAACGCTGAACGATTCGGATTCGTATCAGAGTTGTCCAAGGCCCACGGCGTTCACGCCGTGGGCTTTTTTGGCGTCAAGACATTGCTGCGCGCGGTGACGCGAAGCCCGGGGATTGCAATCCCCGGGCTTCGTTTGCATTTTCGTTCGCTTTGAAATCAGTACTGCTCGGGAGCCGGTCGCGTCTTGGCGATGTGAATGGTGTAGATCGCGCCGCCTTCGTGGTAGTGACGCGGGATGTACACGTTCTTCACATACTCCCAATGACCTTCATCTTCGATCGGCTCAGGATGGGACTTCTCGGCCCATGTCGCGCCTTGTGGCTTCAAACCAAGCTTGCTCAACGCGCGGGCGCTTTCTTTCTTCGCAATACCAATGTAATGGCGGGGCGCGTCCATGATCGGTCGACCGTTGCTCATGACTCGATCCGGCGGGAACTGCGCCAATACGTGAAAATGCTTCGACGTGATCGCAATGTCTTCAAAACAAATCTTGTGAAAGTTCATCGCCTCCGCAAACTTTTCACAGGCGATCAATCGCTGCTGCATCGAAAGAATCACTGGAGGATTCTTCAGCAGAGATTTCGATCGCTGATGAAGTTCCCCGTATTCTCCCGGCGGCGGCGGATGCTTGTAGTCGCCTTCGATGTGCTGACGATGATGTCGCGTGCGCGAACCGCGCGGGTCGCCGAGCAGCCAGGTTGATTTCGTGTTGCTGGTGACGTGATACCAGAAATTCCACGGCGGCATGGCGGGATTGTGTACGCGATGCGCGGGGAGTGCAATCCCCGGGCTTCACACGCCGGCGATCAATTTCTGCAATCCTTCTCGCCTTCGTCCTTCTCGTCGCCGTTCCGTCGCAGGTCCCCGGCTCTTCAATCTTGCGATTTCCGCCGCGCCTCGGAAATGCCGTGGCCGCGCTCATGACGCAACACCATGCCGCCCAACGGTTTGCGCGCACACCAGCTGAATGCGCTGCTGAATACCGAGTGCAATCTCGCCGGTTTCTGTGTACGCTGTGCGCACCGGCGCCCTGGCTGGAAATCCACGACACCATAAGGAGGTTTCACAATGAAGAACGTTCGTTCGATCATTACGATCTGCGCGATGGCGATCGGCCTGTCGGCATACCTGGCTTCAACAGGCTGCGAGTCAACGCAGACTTCCAACACCCTCAGCGAGAATTCCGGCTCCACGCTGACCACCACTGAAGGCCAGCAGATCACCGACGACATGCTGCTGGGCAAGTGGGACTTGGACGGCGAGTTGACCAACACCGCCAACGGCAACAGCGGGGTCGAGGCGATTCCATCCGACATCGTCAAGGACGTGCTGGGCAAGGGCTGGCGCTTTGAGCGCGGCGGCGTGCTGCGCACCGACGCCGTCGTCGGCTCCAAGGCCGGCACGTGGAAGATCGATGGCAAGAACACGCTGACGGTGCAGGAAGCGGGCCAGGTGGATCCGCACAGTTACCAGGTCAGTTTCCGCGGCGGGTACATGTACCTCAAGCGCGGCGACGGCCGGTACATGGTCATGGAACGGGACAAGTTCTTCGGGTTCTAAATCGGACTCGAAGCAATCAATCGCAAGAAACACGAAGCCCACGCATTGCCATGCATGGGCTTTTTTGCTTTTTGGGTCCGAGCGACGGCGGCTTACCGGCGATCGTGATCGTCCCGGCGATCGTAGTCGTCCAGCGATTCGCGGCTGACGATCTTGTTAAAGTTGCTCTTCTCCCCGCGGGCGGTTTGATCCTGAACAACCAGGGCCAAATTGTTCTTATCAAACTTCTCGAAGAATTCATCCCAGGAGATGGGCTCCAGCGATTCCTCGCCGCTGTAGCCGGGGAAATCCAGCCGCAGCAGGCCCGGATCATTTCCGCCGCCAGTTCCCTTGACGCGCGCCGGCCGGGCGTTGCGCTCTTCCGCCCAACGCCGAATTTCCTCGTGATCGGTGATGATTCTCGATGTTCTGGATTCGTGCTTGACCATGTGAAATCTCCCAGCGGAACGGTGGAGTGCACTTGTAATCACTCGATGACGGCCTGTGGCACAGCTTCGCGGCGGACAATGCGCGCAAAGCGGCTGAGTTTGCCGCCTTCGGTTTCAGTCTGATACACCAATGCCAACTGATCGCCTTCAAACCGTGCGAAGAAATCATCCCAGGAGACTTCCTTCATGCGGTCGTCGTACTTGTCAAAGAGAAAGTCAATCTGCAACTCCGCCGCCCTGGGATTTGCCAGGTCATGCTGCAGCATGACCGGCCGGCCACCGCGATCGCTGGCCCAGCGGCGGATTTCCTCGTGATTTGTCGTCACCTTGGTTTCGCCTGACATGTGATTGATGCTCCGGGAGCGGCCTCATCATGCGTGCGTTTGCGCGCTGCAGACTCTAGGATCGCGCAACCCGCCCTCCAAATAGGAAACAGGCTGCAATCGAGTTGTGCATCAAGCCAGGGGGTGCATCGCGCGCAATGCGACGGTGCCGCGGCTCAGGCCGCTGCGCGCAGTGCGGCGACGGCCCACTGCGGCGTGCTGCGCAAGTACGCCTCAACGTGCCTTCGCCGGGTGATGTAATACAACGCCATGCAGCCCTGTGCGACCAGACTGATGAGAATGACCGCACAATAGAACCCCACGGTCACAGCCGTGTGCAACCGTCCCAGCGGCTCAAGCGTCGCAGCCATCTCCGGCCCTTGGCGAATGTAGTCATCGTACATGCCCGGTGCGGTGATCGCGGTGAAGATGCACCAGCCGCTGTATGCCGTCAGCACGAACCAGAGCGCGATCTGGTTGAGTGCAAGAGTTCTTGGCGCGCGAACGTCAAAACGCCGAAGCGACTTTCCGCATCGCAGTTCGATCAACGCCGCCGCTCCCAATCCAAGGCCGAGAAGAAACGAAGGCAGGCTGAAGATGCCCAGCAACAACGTGATGACTGCGAAGACCGCACACGTCCACCCGCTGAACGCCGCAGTGTTGGCCGCACGCACGACTTTCCGGGCGCGCAGGCGCGCCGTTGTCAGCGCGTGAATTTGCTCCGGCGCGATCGCCGCCGGATCGAGTGGCGATTCGCCGACCAACTTCAAACTGGGCGCGGGAGCAGGCGGCGTGTTCACTCATGATGTATCGACGCGAACGCGCTGGCGGTTTGGATTCAACGCAGGACGGCAGCACGTCCAGCCGATAATGCACGCCCGCAACGCAGCCGATCGAGCCGCCGGGCCCTATGATGGGTGCGATGGCCAAGGATCGCATCATTTCCGCCGCCGCGCAGCAGGCCGATGACCAGCCGGTATCAACCGCGCTGCGGCCGCGCAAACTCGATGAATACATCGGCCAGCGCGATCTGGTCGAGCGGCTGGCTATTGCGTTGCAGGCGGTGCGCGAGCGCGGCGAGCCGATGGAACATGTGCTGCTGCACGGCCCGCCCGGCCTGGGCAAGACCACCCTGGCCCACGTGATCGCCCAGGAAATGGGCACGCGCGTGTACGTCACTTCCGGCCCCGCGCTGACCAAAGGGGCCGATCTGGTCGGCACGCTCACCAAGATGCAGCCGCACGACATCCTGTTCATCGATGAGATTCATCGCCTGCCCGCAGCAGTGGAGGAATACATCTACCCCGCGATGGAGGATTTCAAGATCGACTTCACGCTGGACAGCGGCATGCACGCGAAGGTGATCACCTATCACCTGAAACCGTTTACGCTGATCGGCGCGACCACGCGGGCCGGCCTGCTCACCGGCGCGCTGCGCAGCCGCTTCGGCATCACACATCACCTTCAGTTCTACACGCAGGCGGATCTGCTGCGGATTCTGAAGCGGGCAACTTCGCTGCTTGCAATGCAAGGCGTGTCGGACGCCGCGCTGGACGAGATCGCCCGGCGCAGCCGCGGCACGCCGCGCGTGACGCTGCGCCTGCTGCGGCGAGTGCGCGACTTCGCACAGGTGCGCGCTCGCGGCCGAATCGATGAAGCCGTCATTGCCGATGCGCTCGCGCTGGAAGGCGTTGATGAACTGGGTCTGGATGCGCTGGACCGCAGTTACCTGCGGACCATTGGCACGGTGTACCAAGGCGGTCCGGTGGGACTTGAGGCGATCGCCGCCACACTGAACGAAGACGCCGGAACGCTCGAAGACGTGGTCGAGCCCTACCTGCTGCAGATTGGATTTCTGGCCCGTACGCGCCAGGGGCGAAGGCTCACGCGCAACGCGGCTGAACACTTGAACCTGGCGCTTGAGTTGCCTGACGACGCAACCTCGGCCACGTTGTTTGGCGCGGAAACGTAAGCCGAAGAGGCGCAATGCACAACCGGGTCTCCTCTCCGGGACCGGGCTGTGCAACTGGGCGTGCCGAGACTTGAGTTTCTGCGATTGCATGGGCGGGCCAGCAATCAGCGCGATGCAATGGACATCGCACACGGGTGTCGCCGCCGAAGCGTTGACACGGCCCGCCCTGCCATGGCGCCCCTCACAATGTGCCGTGACGTCCCCAACCTGCTCCCATCCGGCAAACGTCGTGACGAACGTTGACGCCGGATCAACGATTCGCACCGTCGGCACAGGCCTGCGCCTGAACTCAACGATCCCGCCGCCACATTTTCAATCGCCTCACATCGGGGTGAACTGTAGAGTCGCCATCGCGGGCGAAGCTCATGCGAAAGGACTCTTAAGGTACCACAAGATTGCGACAATGGAAATGAAAAGTAGCCAGATTGCGCCGCAATGAATGCATCACTTCGAGCCCGTGCGTTCGCCGGGACCGAACGCTGATGTTCACGCGATGCGGAAGGTCCGGGGCGCAGAAAATCCGCCGTCGGTTTCAGGAAAAAACTGACGGCGGCGTGTTCGTCCCCTCCGGGCGGACAATGTCACGGCCCGGCACTTTGATTGCGGCATTCAACAAAATTCTCGCGTTTCGCGAAGATCAGCCGGCGTTGGCGGAGGTCTGAGCCGCCGGCTCGGCGGCTTGCTCTTCCTCGCCGCCGCGGCTGAACGCGAATTTGTTCCGCTTGGCCAGGACCTCAAATCCGAAGGCCTCCTTCATGACGGAGTCGTCCTTGGATTCCTCGGCCGCGATCAAACGCTGAATCGCGCCCAACTGCACCATGAATGCAAAATCCTCCTGCGTCAGCGGGTTTCGATGCATCAGCCGGAAGACCAAGAGCGCCTGTTTCTCAGGAATAGCCACTGTGAACACCCGCTGCTCTTCAGGCAAATCGTCAACCGCAGTAGTCGGCGGCAGCGAAAGCACGTAATCCACCGCGGCTTCCAC
>CAMPIL010000239.1 GCA_946886375.1 uncultured Phycisphaerales bacterium | reverse complement strand
GTTGAGCCTGCTGCGGCGTTCTCGGTCTATTCGCCGATGTCCTCGGCCCACAGGTCCGGCCGCTCGCGCTGCATGCGCTGCATCAGCGCAATACATCGCGGATCATCCAGCACGATGACTTCGGCCCCGTTGCGCTTCATCCAGTCTTCCGCGCCCACGAAGGTGCGGTTCTCGCCCACGATCACGCGCGGAATCTTGAAAAGAATCGCAGTGCCCGAGCACATCGGGCAAGGCGAAAGCGTGGAGACCAGCGTGAGCGTGCGCCAGTCGCGTCGCCGCCCGGCGTTGCGGATGCAGGTGACTTCGGCGTGGGCGGTGGGGTCGCCGGACTGTACGCGCATGTTGTGGCCGCGCGCGATGACCTCGCCGCATCCGCCTCGGCGGCTGGGATCAACCAGCACCGAGCCGATGGGAATGCCGCCTTCGCGCCAGGAGTTCTCGGCTTGTTCGATGGCGGCGTCGAGCCAATGCGAATACGCGCTATGATCCATTATTCAATCCTTGATCGACCGTTGCCACCCGTCAACTTTCATGCCGTCCACCCATATCGCAATCCCTTCCGCTCAGCCCGAATCGCCGCTCGCAGCGGCGCGGCGAGTTGATCTTTCCGACAACCCGCGCGTGCAGATTCTGATGGAGATGGTCAGCGATTTGAGCCGCGCCACCGATCCGCAAGACGTCCTGCGCAGCTTCGCTGACGGCCTCATTCGGCTTAACGGCCCGCGTGGGTATGTCTCGCTGTCCACGCGCGGTCTGCAGCCCGGCGAATACAAGATCACTCGATTGTTCACCGACGACATGGAACTTGCCCTGCACGCGTCGGACCCTTGGAAAAACTGGAATTCAATTCCCGTGCATCGGGAAGGACTGTTCGGCGAAATCGTGCGCAGCGCACAGCCGCAGTTGGTTCATCACCTGTTTCTTCGCAACGATCCTGCCGTGGGCGACATGCTGTCGCGCTATGGATCGATGATGGCGATTCCGCTGTTTGAGAACGGCCAGGCGATCAACTGGGCCATTACCTTTCGCGAAGGGGCCGAGGCGTTCACCATGGAGGAACTGGAGGAATCGATTCTCCGGTCGAATCTCGCCGGCGCAACGGTGCGCAACGTGATGATCACCAAACAGCTGCGCGAAGCCAACGAGCACATTCGCAGCGAGGTCCAACAGATCGCGCGCATCCAGCGCAGCATGCTGCCGCAGAGCCTGCCGCAGATTCCCGGCTTGAGCATCGCCACGAGTTACGAAACCTACGACGTGGCTGGCGGAGACTTGTACGACTTCACCGTGCTGCCGCCGAGCCCCGATGAACCGTCGCGCTTCGACGGCTGGCTGGCGATGGTGGTGGCCGACGCCGCGGGCCACGGGCCTGGCTCGGCGGTTCTTGCGGCGATGCTGAACACGCTGCTGTACGCCTATCCTCGCCGCGGCGCAGGGCCCGGCGCGGTGTTCGAATTCGCCAATCGCCATCTGCACTCCAAGCGCATTGAAGGTTCGTTCGTCACCGCGTTTCTTGCGATGTACAACCCCAGCGATCACACGCTGATCTATTCGCGGGCCGGGCACAATCCTCCGCTGATCAAGAACGCAGGGGCCGGCGGGCCGGTGGTGCGGCTGGACGACATCGGCAACATGCCGCTGGGCATCATCAGCGACGCCACCTACGACGACGGCCTGCGAAAACTCCTGCCCGGCCAGACGCTGGTGATGTACACCGATGGCATCACCG
This sequence comes from uncultured Phycisphaerales bacterium, assembly GCA_946886375.1. The sequence continues at coordinate 4,052 of CAMPIL010000239.1, read as the reverse complement.
AGGCGATGAACTCCAAGCGCGAGATGTTCGGCCTCGAAGGCATCGAACGCGCCCTGCACGAATGCAGTGGCGAACCGGCCTGCGTGGTGCAGTCGATCACCACCGCTCTGCGCGCCCACGAAGCGGGCGTCCGCCCCGGCGATGATCAGACGATCGTTGCGGTGAAGGTGGAGTGAGGCCCAAATCCGCAAAACGCCCGTTGGCTGTTTCGATTTTCTTGCGATCTCACGATGCTTTGATCAAAATAATGGTCAAGGCAGTGACCATGATGACGAGGCCAGCAGCAGAGAGCACAGTCAAAAGAAATCCAGCGGTGTGCGCTGCAGATCGCAAATGCGAGGGTTTTCCACCTGGACAGGGTTCACCTATTGTAATAGACGAACCGCATTCAGGACATTGCTGTGAATCGCCGACAATCCCAGCCAGGTTGTATCCACATCTCCTGCAACTCGGATAAGCTCGATATCGCGGCCGTGTCGCAACCGTCAGAATAATGCCTGCGCCAAGCAGCGTCATCAATACCAAGAATGGGAGAATTTGACCGAGCATCGACCGGGTTCTGGCAACGGGAAATTGCACCAACAAAGCGCGATGGCTCCTGCGTATCCAGCCAACGCATTTCTGTAATGAATGGCGAACGCGATTGCATGAGCCGCCAAGCAAGCCGCGCTCTCTTTGACGGATCGGAAACCGCCCATGTGACCGCCGTTCTTGGTCAGAGAATGGCGGTTTGCACCCGCCCACATGCCGCATGAACAATCCGTCAAACAGAACCTAGGTATGTGTGTCATGTTCGCAGCTTCGTAAATCCATTGGACAACCGCGTGCATTGGAGGAGCAAGAAGTAACAAAATCGCCAGAAACATATGCGTGCCGGGCACAAAGATTTGGGCCGCGATCACATACCATGCGGCGAGACCCAGCTCAACGCAAAAGAGAACGAATCCACGTATTCTGCGGGCGGCGGCCAACTTCCAGCGACACCTGTAATCACGCGCAAAACACCACCTTGCGGTCAGCGAGGCTCTATGGAAACTCAGCCCGCACTCAGAGCATCGGTCTGTCTCTTGGCTCAGACAATAACCGCAAAATTCACAAATGCAGGTTTGAGTCTGCAGCAGCGTCAACAGACTTCGCCATCGCCGTTGCGCGCGAAACCAAATCACGCCTGCAGCCATCCACGCTCCAGCGGCCAAGCCGCACGTCCAAGCTGCCGTCAGTCTGAATCCCACGCTCGTTCCAAGCCCCAGAGCGAATATTGCCACGGGAAGCCAAGTTGCCAAACGCAACGAGACGAGCTGCACACGTTCTGTCACAGCAAGCAAATGCGGCAAAGTCACGGTGTGCAATTGCTCATGCATTGCTGATAAGCATACTCTGCGCTGGCGTAACATCCAAGCGCTGTTAAAAGTGCGATGGTCGCATACCTAGCGGCCGCCTTAGAGACTGTTTCAAAATCTCCAATCGCCATGCTCGGCGATACCACAGCAGCATTCAGGCGATCATGATCAGACCCAGGTAGTTCGATGACTTCTTGGTATAGCGAACCAGATTTGCACGGCACTTGTTCAACCAGGACAGCGTGCGTTCCACCATCCAGCGTCGCGGTGAAGGTGGGGTAATTCATTCAGCCCCGAGGTCCAGGACGGTCCGCAGACGGGGGCTCATCATATTCATCCCGCAGCCCCCCAAGCGCGCACGACCATCGAATCTGGACTTGGTGATGAATGTAGGGTTGTCCGCATTCGGGGCAGCGCCCTCGATCCGGCAATCGTTCGAGTGAGTATCCGCACGAGGGACACAGCAAGTAGCACGCCCGCCGCAGACGCAAGTGCGTTCTGAGGATGACGTGCGCAGAGTAGCCGGCTATACACAGGACCCAGACCAACCAAAGACATGGACTAATCCACCATTTGCCCGGCCAGGTTCGATCCAGAAAGTGAGACATCAGAATAGTTGCCAACCCCAAGCCAATTCCGACAGGAAGCATGAACCGAACGCGCCGGCGAGTTTTGCGAATCAACTCTCCTGGAAGAATGTGACTTGGTGAATCCATTTCCAATCTACGATGTTCAACCCCAACCAAAGGTCACGGCTGCTGAGTGCAAGCTGCCGCTCGAGCAGCGTTCCAGGCCGCAAGATACGTTTGAATGCACGCTGCAACCGCCGCACAGTATAAGAGGCGAGATGCCGATGCAGGTGTACGTCGGCCACTTGCAGCGACGCGGAGGGTCGGAATCCTTGCGGGTTTCATGCAAGTAATGTTACGCCCGTGATCTCCCTCCCATGAGCGTTGTGCCCCATTCAATGTGCAGTTGATCCATGTTGTAGAGAACTCCGCAGCGTGGGCAGATGCCGCCGTTGTCGCGTTGCTCCAGCGCAATGCAACAGTTGGGACACACCTTGAATTGATGCGTCACCAGGAAGCGATAGGATCGCGAAAACGACGCGCTGACCCATGTACTCAGTGCAACAAAGGCCAGCGAAACGGCGATGGCGATGAAAGTCAATTCAATCATTCGAGCCGGGTACATCACCATGAGCGCCAGACAACCACAGAGAGCAAGGATGAAAACCGCAAATGCCACCAGGGTAATCCTGTTGCTCCGCATGAGCCAGAATCGCAAGAAGAGAGGCGGTGACATGCTTTTTCAGGGATAGATCACGTTGTTGCCATCATAACTCGGGAACGCGCTCGCTGGCGCATGCGGATCATGCTGCGAGATGAGGAATCGGAACATTGCGATTGTATCGCGCTTCTCTCCGATGTCGTTCACGCGATCGATGCGTTGGCAAACGAAAAGCCGCGCGCCGCACTGATTGCGAGACTGCACCTGTTTGAAGGAAGCACGCACGAATCCCTCGCTCGGGCCATCGGCGTGTCGCGGAAAACCGTTGCTGCGGACTGGTGCGTTGCGCGTTCGTGGATCGCGGCGAAAATTGCGACGCAAGATTGATTGTGGATCTGTCGACGCCGCATCAGACCAGACTTGCCCAGGATTATTTCGCGTCACGGCCGTACAACTTGCGGAGTTCATCCTTCGCGCGATCCAAACGTTTGCGGTCGCGCTCCGCGAGATTTCTTCCGGCTCGATTGATGTAGAAGTTGAGCATCGACATCGCGGCCTGAAAATCGGTTCGGGCACGGCTTCGCTGCGGGGTGCGCCGCTCGGCGGAACGCTTCAGGCTCTCGGCCACTTCGTGCGGTTCGCGCTTGAACACGCCCGGCTCCAGGTCCAGCGCGTCGGACGTTTCCATCACCCGCCGGCTCCAGTATTTATCCGTTGACTTGGGTTTTGATTTGCTTCGCGCCATCCGTCGAACGATAGGACGCAAGCGTGCGTTCCAAGCCGGTCCGAAAGTCAACCACGGGCGCGTATCCGATGAGATTCCGAGCCGCTTCGATGCTCGCCCGGCTGTGCATGACCTCGCCGACGCGCGCCGGAGCGTGTTCGCATTGAGCCTTCACGCCCAGGTGAGCCGCCACGGCCTGCAACAAGTGGAGCAGGCTGAAACTTTCACCGCACGCGATGTTGATCGACTCGCCGCGCAGCGGTTTCTCGCACGCCCCGGCAAGCAGGTTGGCGTGCACGGCGTTGGCGACGAAAGTGAAATCGCGCGTCTGCGTGCCGTCGCCGTAAATCACCGGCTTATTGCCGCTCATCAGCGCTTCAATGAATCGAGGCAGGACCGCGGCGTATGGCGAATCCGGCCGTTGACGCGGCCCGAAGATGTTGAAGTACCGCAGGCTCACGCCTGAAAGTCCAAAGCAGTGGCAGTATGTGCGGATGAAATGTTCGCCAGCGAACTTGGCGGATGCATATGGCGAAAGCGGCAGCGGCTGCATGGATTCGATTTTGGGCAGTTGCGCGGAATCGCCGTACACGCTGCTGGATGCGGCGTAGATGATGCGCCCGACGCCCAAGGCGCGGGCGGCTTCGAGCACTTCCAGCGTGCCGCGCGCATTGACCTCAAAGTACAATCGCGGTTCCTTCACGCTGCGCGGCACCGAAGCCAGCGCGGCCTGGTGAAACACAATTTCCGCACCTTCC
>CAMPIL010000238.1 GCA_946886375.1 uncultured Phycisphaerales bacterium | reverse complement strand
CGCCTCGGCTCGATGCTCCAGGGCGTACTCGACCGATCGCCGGAGCAACGCCGTCACCTCGCCCAGCGTTCCCTTGCCGTGCTGCGCTTCGAGATCGCGGCGGATCACGTTCACGCCCAGCGGCAGCGGCAATTGATGTTCGCGCCACCACCATGCGCCCAGGTCTTCAATCAAGTGAAGCCCTGCGGTTTCATACGTCAACTGCCCTTCATGGATAATCAGTCCCGCCGCAAACGTGCCGTCGGCGACCCGATCGATGATCGTCTCAAATGGCACAACCTGATGGCGGAACTTCGTGGTTCCCAGCCGCATGCACGTGGTGATGAACGCAGAGGTCCGAGCGCCGGGAATCGCGATCGTCACATCGCTGCGATTGAGATCATCGACGGAAAGTCGATCGCCAGAGACAAGTTTCGGGCCGTATTGCTCGCCCATCGATGCGCCGCAGGCGGTGAGGGCATAGCGATCCTTCACGCGCGGGTACTGCGCGCAACTGATCGCGGTGATCTCAAAATCGCCGGCTTCCGATCTCTGATTCAGCGTTTCAATGTCCGCCGTCGCGCCCACGAAGCGAAAGCGGCCGGTGTCCAGCGCGGGCGGCCGGCCGTTTCGTTCAAACAGCGGCCACCACATGAACGCATCGTCCGGGTCGGGACTGTGGGCGAGTCGCAGCAGGGCTTTGGGGGACGGGGACATGCCGTCGATGATATCGCCGCCGCTTGCAGGCGGCCTCATTGCTCAAGCGGCGCCGAGACCTCGCCGGTCATCACCACCATCAGCAGCACAGGAATGGTGATGATCAGCGGCAGGTTGCCGCCTGCGAAGGCGAGCAGGCCGACCATCCACGCATCGCCTGGCTGCAATCGCAATCGCGATTTGACCATCGATCGCGTGAACCACAACGCCAGCAGCACCGCTGCCAGAAACGGGCTGATCACGATGAACGCGGAGAGATGAAGCGACGCAAGGCCGATCGTCGCCCACCACGCCACGGCAAAGACCACCATGTTCACCACGGCGATGTCGGTGCCAAGCGTGATCGCCCACGCCTTGTGCATGTCCAGATCGAGAAAGAGTTCCGCCGCCTCACGCACGAAAATGGCGAAGAGGTGACGCATTCCCATCACAGCCAAAGGTGCGACAGCCAGCGGTGCGGCCAGGCACACGATGAGCATCAGCATCGTCATTCAGGTTCCACCCTTTCACAATCGTCGCGTAAACCCTTATGAACCAAGAAGTTAGAGGTCAGTGTCGACCATCACAATCATGCTGCGAGACCCAAAAAGAACGCATCAGCCGTGCATGTTTGCAAAAACCAACCTCATGTACAACGATGGTCTTTCGTCGTTCGTGCGGGCAAAGTGCAAATTTGATGATTTTATTACGGATAAGGCCGGCCAATGATGGCTGCCAGTGCGCGGGTGTCGGCGAATGGCGAAGGATGTTCGCGAACTCCTCGCTGCAGTAGCGGCATCTCTACTCGCACCGCCCCCAAGCGTTGATAACTGCGAGAAGGTCGTTCACGTTGACTGATCCGTCGCCGCTGAGTGGTGCGACATCGGCGGGGCAAAGCGATGGCGGAGACTGACAAGGGCCCCACCCGTTGATGACCTCGAGCAAATCGTTCACATTGACCGTTCCATCACCACCCGTGGGCGCGATGTCCACGATGCATGGCGCTTGTTCGCATTCGTCCGGGATGCCATTCCCATTCAGGTCGAGGCTGCGACCGCTTTGGATATCGCACTCGTCAAGCAGGTTGTTCTGATTGCAATCCATTATCGCAGCACGAAGAAGCCAGTTGCATCCATGGAAACTCGGCGAAGGGCCCAGCGACAGATTCGCGAGGTCGATGGTTCCGGCGGGGGCAATCTTCAGCCAAGCGTGCGAATTTTCTCGAACCTCATCACAATAACTGCCTCCTCCCGAAGTTCCACCCGTTGCAGTAAAGAGTGCACCAACAAAGAAGCTGTCACCGGGAGACCCAATGACAGTTGGCCCAATGGGAATGCGAACGAGCGATTGCATGCCCGGACATGAGATACCTTCCGCCGGCGCAATGGCGAGAAGTTGTGCATCAATCGGGTTTCCATCATTGTTTGGGTCGCTATACAGCAGCACAAACTTTGGCGAGATAATTGGCGCAGTCTCAAAACTGACGTCGATATGCGATACTACTGTTGCTCCTGCGTTGACTGTGAACTGGTTCAATCGCAAGAAATCGCTTGGCTGTAATGGGTACCAGAAAACCTGCTTTTGGCCGGTATCCGCCTTGTAAATGCCCGTTGCATCACAGCCATCGGAAAGGCCGTTGGAGTTGCAGTCATTGCATGGACTGCATAGATTGCCGTTCCAAATCCCCAAGGCAGAGATGGCAGTGCCGGATGCTGACAGAAAGTCACCGCCGACAAATAATCTTTGTGACTTGTGCTCCTCAGCGATCGAAAATACCGTACCTAGGCCGGTGGTCCCGATACCTCGGTCAAGGTTGCACCACACCTGGCCATCCCACCGAGCAATCCTACTCAGTGTTTGCCCCCATTCAGGTTCACCGGGAGGGCCAGAGAAAGTGCCGCCAGCGAAGATTTCAGAATCATTCGACTTTCCAAGGTAGAGGCACTCTACAGCACCATTGACACCGACACCCAAATTGGACCAATTCTCTCCATTCCACAGAGCTACATTTGAAAGTGGCTGAGCACCCGATGCGGAAAATCGACCCCCAGCCACAAGTTGGACCTTCTGCTTTGCACCGATAGTCACAAGCGACGTTACTGTAGCACCAGTCTCGTTAAGTGACCCCAACCCATCGCCCAGTGGGGTCCAGGAAGTGCCGTCCCACTGCGCAATCCGGCTTGCAGGCACTCCTCCGGCCGTCATGAAGCTCCCGGCAACGACCAATACAGGTTTGCCGTCATTGACGTAGCTCGCCATCGTCGTCACGAGACCGTTTGTGCCGCCCGCAAGCGCCACCCAGCCATTTCCGGTCCACTTTGCGACCCGTCGTACAAGTTGACCATCGGCAAAATTGAAGCTGCCACCTGCATATAGATGTGATCCCGTTCCGTCGTCAAACACGATCAGCGCATTAACACTGTTCGACATGCCCGCCCCCAATGATTCCCATTCCGAGCCATTGAACATCGCAACATGGTTGACCGAATGAAGTCCCGATGAGGTGAAATCACCGCCTGCTATGAGGCAAGGCCCTCGACCTCCGTCGAAAAATGTCAACGTGCGGACGACTCCATTGAAGCCTGCACCTACAGGAGACCATGAAGACCCATTCCATTTGGCAATACCATGGGATTCAACATTTCCCGCGAGGGTAAAGTTGCCCGCGATATAGATGTCATGGCTGTCTACCTGATCGTCCACGAGAATACTCGCCACAAATGTTGGCAAGTTGGAAGTTAGCAGTCCACTAACTCCTCCCCCAAACTCGCTCCAGCCCCGTCCTTGGCACTCCCCAGTTGCTCTCAATCCGGTAGCAATAATGCCAAGTGCAAGAACGCCGAAGCCACCGATCAACAGGTACGAACGAGTGCGTTGGCCTCGCTCATGCAGCCCTTTGGCTTCACGTGGCATGGAGCAAGTATGAAACGTGGCTCAACCAAAGTCAACAGGACTGTGGCAGTATCGCTTTCAACTCCCGCCGCATGATCTTGCCCGTTGGGTTGCGCGGCAACTTTTCGATCTGGCGAATGTCGCGGGGGACTTTGAATTGTGCCAGCCTGTCCCTGCAATACGATCGCAGTTCGCGCTCGTCGAACGTTGCCCCTTCCTTTAATTCCACAAACGCCACCGGCACTTCGCCGCGCGATTCATCCATGACGCCGATCACCGCGGAGGCGCTCACCGATGGATGACTGTCGAGCACTTCCTCGATTTCGCGTGGGAAGACGTTTTCGCCGCCGATGATGAGCATTTCCTTGATGCGGCCGGTGATGTACAGGTGTCCGTCGGCATCGAACCGCCCCATGTCACCGGTGCGAAAATAACCGTTGCTGTCAAAGACCTGCGCGGTGAGGTCGGGCAACTTGTAATAGCCCTTCATTACGTTGGGGCCTTTGATGCGAATCTCGCCTTCATCATTGGGTGATGGAGCGATCTGCTGCTGTGGCGATTGGGCAGGGGCGGGATAGCCCCGCAGCGGCGGGCCGCTCACACGCGAAGTCACCTGCTCATCACGCACGATGATCTCTTCAATTCCCGGCAGCGGCTTGCCCACGCTCTTGCGGCGATATTCCTGCGGTCGGCACCAGTTCGTCACCGGCGACGTCTCGGTCAATCCATATCCTTCATTGATGGTGACGTTGAAGCGCTCGCGAAAGCCGTTGAACACCGCCTCGGGCAGAGGCTCGCCGCCGGAGACGATGTACTTGATGGATTGAAAGTGTTCAGTCGTTGCGCTCTTGGCCCCGAGCAGCGCGTTGTACATGGATGGAATCGCAATGAACGCCGTGGGCCGGTGCGTCTGCATCAGATCGAGAATCTTCTTCACAGCAAAGCGCGCGGTGAACACCGCCTTGCCGCCAATCGCCAGCGGCAGGAGCGTGAGGACCGTCAAGCCGAAACTATGAAACTGCGGCAGGACGCCCAGGAGCACATCGTTGCCGGAGAATCCCACCCATTGAATGCACTGGTGAATGTTCACCGCGATGCTGCCGCAGGTCAGCATTACGCCTTTGGGCTTGCCCGACGTGCCGGAGGTGTACAGCAGCACGGCGACAAAATCATCGGGCCGGCGGCGGGGCAATCGAACCGGGGGAAAACCCTTGAAACTCATTTCGTCCAGGCGAATCTGCTTCACGTGCGCGGGAAGTTCGCCGAACATCTTGAGCATCGGCCCGACGGTGACGACCAGGTCCAGTTCCGCATCGTTGATGACGTATTCGAGTTCCTCGGGCTTGAGCAGATAGTTCAGCGGCACGACGGTGCGGCCGAGCATCCAACCCGCGATCAACGCCATGGGAAACAGCCCGGAAGTGGGCAGCATGACGCCGACATGCGGCCGGTCGCTGGATTTCTGAATGGCCTTGGCCAAATGCCACGCGCCGACGATCAGGTCGATGCCTCGCCAGGAGCGCTGGTCATCGACGACAGCGACGCGAAACGGCGCGGAAATGAGTTTGCGAAGAATGAGGCTGAGGGGTCGCACGGTGAGAATCCGGGAGGCAAATGCGAGTCATCGCGACAGGAAAAGTGTCGAAAGCGGCCGTGTCGGTACGATACTTGACTCAATCCACGCCCGCCAATGCCTGGCGCAGGCGCGGGCAGGCCTCTGGGATTATTCTCTGGATGAGCGACAAACACATGGATGTGGCGATCGTGAAGAATGCAGTTGGCCGAGTTTCCGCGCTGGCGGGTTTGGTGATAAGCCTGATTCTGGCGGGGTGCGAATCCGCGCCCAAGGCCGGTAGCATGAATCAGGCTGTCAATGACTACAACTCGCAGCGGTACGAACAGGCCTTTGAACAGGCCAGCGCGGCGCAAGAACGAGGTGACACGGCAGGCCGGGCCGATGCCGCGTACATCGCGGGACTCAGCGCGTACCAAATGGGACGACTTGACGAGGCTGAGATGCGCTTCATGACGGCCTCTAAATCGTCGAGCCCGGAAACCGCGGCCAAGGCCAAGGCGATGCTCGGGCAGATTCGTTTGGATCAACGCCGCCCTCGCGATGCAGCGGTTCTTTTCGTCGACGCCGCGCCGAATCTCACCGGCGAAGACGCAAGAAAGTGCGCCTACAACGCAGGCGTGGCGTATCAACAGGCAGGCGAT
>CAMPIL010000237.1 GCA_946886375.1 uncultured Phycisphaerales bacterium | reverse complement strand
GGCGATGTCGGTGCAATACTTGCCGCTGAAGGTGTCCTGCGGATTGGTGGTGAATCCCACCTGGTTGTTGATCACGACGTGAATCGTCCCGCCGACGGTGTACCCGTCGAGGTTCATCATGTTGAACATCTCGGCGACAACACCCTGGCCTGGGAAGGCCGCGTCGCCGTGGATGAAGATCGGCACGACCTGGCGGCGGTCGGCGTCGACACGAAGGCGCTGCTTGGCGCGCGTGCGGCCGAGTTGCACGGAATGGCCGAACTCAAGGTGCGAGGGGTTGGCGCCCAGGCTCAGGCGAATCTTTTCACCGCTTGAAGTCACATGACCGCTGCTGAAACCACGGTGGTATTTCACGTCGCCGCCGCCTTCGACGAAATCCTCCACCCACGCCTCTTCAAATTCGGTGAAGATCTGGTCGTAGGTCTTGTGCAGGATGTTGACGAGCACGTTCAGCCGGCCTCGGTGGGCCATGCCGAAGACGAATTCCTTGACGTCGCGATTCGGACCGCTGTCGACGATTTCGTTGAGCATGGGGATGAGCGATTCGCCGCCTTCCAGGCCGAATCGCTTTTTGCTCACGTAGCGCGTGGCGAGGAAGTTCTCGAAGCCATCGGCCTCGATCAACTCGCGCAGTACGCGCATTTTTTCTTCCGCGCTGAACTCGGGCTTGTTCTTCACCGGCTCCATGCGCTGCTGAAGCCACAGCACCTTCGCGCGGTCCTGAATGTGCATGTACTCCGCGCCGATGTGCCGGCAGTAGGTCTCATCAAGATGAGCCAGGATCGCGCGCAGCGGCGAGGGATCGTCCAGCGGCAGCGTACCCGGATCGAACAGCTGGTCCACGTCTGATTCGCTCAATCCGAAAGACTGCAGCGTGAGGTCTTCGGGAAACGGACGGCGCGTGCCCAGCGGGTCCAGGTCGGCTGCGAGGTGCCCGATGTCGCGGTAGTGATAGATCAGCGAATCGACGAGGCTCTGCTTGCTAGGCAGGGTTCCGGCGGCAAGGGCGCGGCTGCCACGGCTCGCCAACTGCGGCTGACCTGCGCTGTCGGCTGACGCTGCGGGGCGATACCCCAGGTCAAAGCCCGCGAAGAAGTAACGCCACTGCGGTTCAACTGATTCAGGATCAGCCTGCCATTGTTCGTACAGGGCGTCGACGTACTGCGGATTCCATCCGTTGACGGATAGGCCCGAGGCCTGCGGAGGTTCGGCTGGGGCTGCGGATTCAGGGGAAGTTCCGGGATTGCCGGAGTTTGCCGGGGTCATCGATCACCTTCTATATGGTCGGCCGGCGTGGCCTGGCAGCCGCGGCCGTATCCTTCTTGAATAGTCATCCAACTTGGTCCAGAACCCCATTCTAGCGTCCTGTCGGCGGTTTTCCTCGCCGGACATGCTCAACCAGGGCCATCCAATGGGGCACAAGGTGGTTTATCGGCCAGTTTGGGGCTCATCCGCAAACGTTGACACGTGCCAAGTGAGGGGGGTAGTTTGTCAGAGGTGTTCAACGGCTTGCATCTCACGAGTCTGCGCGCAAGGCAAGGCTGGTACGTCGTGGCGGCGGGAACGCTCTGCGGCGCGGCAGTTGCGTGCACACGCCTTGATGTCGCACCCAAAGCGTCAACGAGCATGGGCACTGCATCCGTGGAGAATCTTGACCAACGTGAGGTGGTAGACGCGTGGTCCAGAAAACTCAAGAACAGTGAATCCGCACACGTCACGTTGAACGCATGCCGCACAACGACGCAATTCCCACCTGATGGTTGGCCAATTGTCGCGTCTCATAAATTGCGTGCTCCGCGCCGCCGGATGCGCGCTCCGGGCAGATCATCAGACGTTCTGATTGGCGCAGAACACGTTCTGAATCGTCCAGAACACGTTCTGAGTCGCTCAGAACACTCTCCAAGTCGCTCAGAACACTCTCCAAGTCGTTCAGAACGTGTTCTGTCCGTCTCAGAACACGTTCTGAGCCATTCAGAAAACGTTCCAGGCCGTTCAGAACACGTTCTGCGCCATTCAGAACGTGTTCTGCGCCGATCAGAACGTGTGTTCATCCGAGGGTAAACCTGTCGGCGCGTAGGCAGGGGACTGTCGAGCGGCGTGCGCTGCGCCGGGGCGTGTTCAGGCCGACTGTTGTCTGACTCGTTTTGTGGGTCATCCGCGCAGTTCTGTCATAGCAGCGCGATCGGGTCCACATCGATCGCCATCTCCGCATCCGCCTTCAGCAGCGTGGCGTTGCGGGCGCGGGCGAGAAAACTCTGCATGACCGCCGCATTGGGCGCGAGCGCCTCAATCTGCTGGCGGTGCTTGTCGGCGATGCGCGCGATCGGGCACGGCGCAGGGCCGCGCAGGCGAATGCCCGCTCCGGGCATGCTCGCGGCGATCTGCTCCAAGGCGCGGTACAGGTTGCGCGCGGCCTCGATGCATTTCACGTGATCTTCATCGCGCAGCACAATGCGGGCCATGCGGGTGGTCGGCGGCAGGCCGCTGCGCTCGCGCTCGGCAAGTTCAAGCTGCGCGAAGGTTTCGTAATCATGCGCCGCGGCTAGGCGAATCGCAGGTGAAGTCGGGTTGAACGTCTGCACGATCGTCAAACCCGGATCAGCGCCGCGCCCCGCCCGGCCGGCCACCTGGTTCACGAGTTGGAACGTGCGCTCGCTGGCGCGGAAATCCGGCAGGTTGATCGACGTGTCGGCGTTGATGACGCCCACCAGGCGAACGCCGGGGAAATCCAGACCCTTGGCGATCATCTGGGTGCCGACCAGGACGCGGATCTCGCCGCTGCCGAAGCGCGTAAGGGCATCGTGAAAATCGCGTGAGCCGTTCATCGTGTCGGAATCGATGCGCAGCATGGATTTGCCTTCGATCAATTGCGGGAACTTGCGCGCGAGTTCTTCCTCGATGCGCTGCGTCCCCAGGCCGAAGATGGAAATCTTCGCGCTGCACTGCGGACAGAGGCTGGGGAGTTTCTGCTCGCTGAGGCAATGATGACACTGCACGTAGCCGCCCAGTGGGAGTTTCTTGTCACGGTGATAGACGACGGTGACATCGCAGTGATCGCACGTCATGATCCAGCCGCAGCGCGAACTGGGGCACGCGATGTAGTTGGCGTAGCCGCGGCGGTTGAGCAGGATGAGCGCTTGCCCGCCTGCGTCCAGCGCGCGGGCCAGCGCGGTTTCCAATGCCGGGCCAAGCAGGTGCACGTGGTTGTCCTTGCGCTCGCGCGCCTGCTCTCGAAAATCGAACACCTGCACCTTGGGCAGTTTCAAACCGGGAGCGCGCTTGCGCACGAAGTGCAGCGAAGATCGGGTTGGCTTATCACCCGATGCGCCAGCATGCGTGGCGTTGTGCCAACTCTCCAATGAGGGCGTCGCACTGCCGAGCACGATGGGGCAACCTGCAATCTGGGCGCGGCGAATCGCCACATCGCGCCCGTGATAGCGCGGCACCTGGTCCTGCTTGTACGAGGAATCGTGCTCTTCATCGATGATGATGAGTCCGAGATTGCCATCGGGAACCGGCGCGAAAACCGCTGAGCGCGCCCCAAGCACGATCTGCGCGCCGGCTGGAGATTGCTCGCCCGCCAGCGCCCATTGCTGATGCCGCTGCGCCGCCGTCAAGCCTGAATGAAGGATCGCGACGCGGTGGTTTGGAAAACGTCCGATCAGCCGCCCGCCGGTCTGTGGCGTCAGCGAAATCTCCGGCACCAGCACGAGCGCGACTTTTCCTTCCGCGATCACCTTCTGGATCAGCCGGATGTACACCTCGGTTTTGCCCGATCCGGTCACGCCGAAGATCAGGTGCGTGGAAAATCCCGCGTTCAGTTGTGAGCCGATGTCATCGATGATCGTTTTCTGCTCATCGGTCAAACGCTCCGGCGTGCGGGCGTCTGTGATGTGCTCCGCCCATGCGGCTTCGATGACGCTGCGCCGCGATGCGATGAGCACACCGCGATCGATTAGCCGCTTGATCGACCCGATGGTTTGCAACTCAGCGAGTTCCGACAGTTCGTGAATTTCGATCGGCCGGCGGCCCGCAGGCAGACTGGCCAGGACATCAACCACATGACGCTGCTTGGCGGGAAGTTTCACATCCGCGCAGGCGGCCCCGGCGAGGTCAACGTAGATTTTCCGCACCGATCCGACATTGCGCTTGACCGCGGCGGGCATCATGCTCGCCAGCGTCATGCCGATGGGCGAGCAGTAATAACTGCTGATCCATTTGGCGAGTTCGAGCAGTTGCCCGGGCAAGCGCGCGCCGTTGTCATCGCGCTTAATGATGGACTTGATCGCGTCTGGATCGATGTCGACTTCATCAATCAAATCAACGACATAACCGGCCGTTGGCGTGTTGCCCTTGCCAAGGGGAACGATGACTCGTTCGCCCGCCGTAATGCCGCCAAGTTCCTGCGGCAGGGCGTAGGTCAGCCCGTCGGGATAGCGATCGACGCTGCGCTCCACCGCGATGCGCGCGTAGCCGACGGTTCTCTCGACGGCGAACAGGTTAGGCATATGTTTGTATACGCGGCAAAGGCAAGTTTGGTTGGCTGTTCACGCTGAAAGTCGCACGCGGCCGCACTATACTCCGCTTTGATGACCACTTCGAAGACCGCACGATCCGCTGCCCGCCTTGTGTTGGAAGATGGAACTGTTTTCAGCGGGCTGGCGTTTGGGGCTGCGGGATCAGCCAAATCCACGACGGGCGAGGTGGTGTTCAACACCGCGATGACCGGCTACCAGGAGGCGCTGACCGACCCCAGTTACGCCGGGCAGATTCTGGCGATGACCGCGCCGATGATCGGCAACTACGGCGTCGCCGCCGACGACGTTGAGTCAGCCAAGCCGCACGTGGCGGGATTTGTGATTCGCGAGTTGTCGCGCGTGCCATCGAACCAGCGATCGATCATCGACCTGTCCACCTGGCTGGCGAAGCACGGCATCCTTGGAATTGAAGGCATCGATACTCGCGCGCTGGTGCGCCGCCTGCGGCAAGGCGGCGTGGTGCGGGGCGTGATCAGTTGCGATCCATCGCTCAGCGACCAAGACCTCATCGACATGGCGCGGCGAAGCCCGCGCATGAACGGGCAGAACCTGGCAGCAACGGTGAGCCCGCGCGAACAAGCCGAGTGGACCGAAGGGCTGGGCGAGTGGAGTTCCTGCCGCCGAGCCGACGGCGAGCCGGCGCAGCAATTCCGCGTGCTCGCGTTGGACTGCGGGGCCAAGCGCAACATCTATCGCAATCTGACCGAGCGCGGATGCATCGTGCACATCGCGCCGCACGACATGAGCGCGGAGAAGATTCGCGCATTCAATCCTGATGGCTTGTTCATCTCCAACGGCCCCGGCGACCCTGAAGCCGTCGCTGCAACCGTCAACACGCTGCGCGAAGTGGCGGGAGAGTTCCCGACCTTCGGCATCTGCCTGGGGCATCAGTTGCTCGCGCTGGCCCTGGGCGCCAAGACGTACAAGTTGAAGTTCGGCCACCGCGGCGCGAATCAGCCGGTGCGCAACATACTTACCGGACGTGTGGAGATCACCAGCCAGAATCACGGCTTCTGCGTGGATCCTGAATCGCTCGCGGGGCTTGACTGCGAGGTCACGCACGTGCACATGAACGACGGCACCGTGGCGGGTTTTCGTCATACCGTCAAGCCGATTTTCAGCGTGCAGTACCACCCCGAAGCATCACCGGGTCCGCATGATTCCGCCTACCTGTTTGACGGCTTCATGCTCTAGATGTTGCCGGCAAAAAGGTTAGTGGTATAAATCGGAACCGGGGTTGCTTCGGGGTGGTAATGCACGCTGAAA
>CAMPIL010000236.1 GCA_946886375.1 uncultured Phycisphaerales bacterium | reverse complement strand
CTGTGCGCTCATCTGCTGGCGACATCTGGTCGGCTCACTTTGTTAGACGCTCTTACTCGTAGACCTCGTTCGCGCCAGAATCGGCGATGATGAAGTTGATCGCATCAAAGCAATGCAACAGTTGAAATCCGTCCCCGACCCATATCCTCAGTACGTACCGAGCTCATCTCGTGGGTGGATTTGGTATTGATCTATGTTCTCGACGGCGACGGCGTCACTGACCTGCGCATCCGGGCATGGTCGCCCCCGGAAGTCGAGAATGACCCGCCGATCATGCACACCTACATCGTCTCGGGCCTGACCGGTTCACCCCTGTACCTGATCACCGGCGATGAGCCGTTTGACCCTTGGGCGGAAGTTCCGGGTGACGCCGACGGCGATGGCGATGTGAGCCAGGACGATCTGGATCTGATCGCAGCCGCTTCGTTCGCGCCCTTGACCTTGCCGGGATCATCAACGCTCGTTGCTTACCTGGCCTCCCTCGCCCGCTCAAACATTCTTGCCGTGCGGAACATGGTCCCTTCATCGTACGCCTGGCATTGCAGGTGCAAGCCGATGGGGAGTTGGTTGTCGTTGATCTGAGTGAAGCCGCAGGGAATGGAGATGCCGCAGATGCCTGCGATGTTGGTGTTGACCGTGTACACATCCGAGAGGTACATCGACAGCGGATCGGACTTCGCCCCGATGAGAAATGCGGGCGTGGGCGACGTGGGGCCGAGCAATGCGTGGCACTCGACGAACGCGCGATCATACTCGTGCTTGATCAGCCTGCGGACCTGGAGCGCACGCTTGTAATATGCATCGTAATACCCAGCGCTCAGCGCGTACGTGCCCAGCATGATGCGCCTCTGCACTTCCTGGCCGAAGCCTTCGGCGCGGCTTTTGGCGTACAGGTCAAACAAATCCTCGCCGGGCTCGAGTTCCGCACGGCGGCCGTAGCGGATGCCGTCGTAGCGAGCGAGATTGCTCGACGCTTCGGCGGTGGCGATGACGTAATACACCGCGACGCCGTAGTCGGTCAGCGGAAGGTCGATGTCGATGATCGTCGCGCCGAGCTGTTGATAAGTGTCGATCGCGCTGCGAATTGCATCGTTCACCGCAGGATCGTTGTCGTTGCTCAAATATTGTTTCGGCACGCCGATGCGAAGGTTGGGGATCGGTTCATCGATAGATTGAAGATAATCCGGAACCGGCGCGCCGCTGCACGTGGAATCGTGACGATCCGGGCCGGCGATGACGTTGAGCAGCGCGGCGGCATCGCTGACCGTGTGCGCGAAAGGGCCGATTTGATCGAGGCTGGATCCGAACGCGACCAACCCAAAGCGGCTGACCCGGCCATAGGAAGGCTTCACACCGACGACCCCGCAATGACCGGCCGGTTGTCGAATGGAGCCGCCTGTTTCGGACCCCAGCGCGGCGGGAACCATGCCTGCCGCGACGGCGGCGGCGCTTCCGCCGGATGACCCACCCGGCACGCGCGATTGATCCCACGGATTGCGCGTGGGGCCGAACGCGCTATTCTCGGTTGAGGATCCCATCGCGAATTCATCGCAATTGGTTTTGCCGATGATGATCGCGCCGGCGTTCATGAGTCGTCGAATCGCTGTCGCGCTGAAGGGGCTGCGATAATTTTCCAGCATGCGCGAGCAGCACGTGGTGTGGCCGAAATCGGTGACGATGTTGTCCTTGACGGCGATGGGCACGCCGGCGAGTTGACCGGGGTCTTCGCGGTTGGCAATGGCGCGGTCGATCTGCTGGGCGCGGGCCAGCGCATCGTCGGTGAGAACTTCGCGGAAGGCGTTCAGTTTGCCATCCAGCGCGGAAATGCGGGCGAGCGTTTCCGAGACCACCTCGGCCGCGCTTCGCTGGCGTTGCCTGATGGCGCGGGCAAGATCAAAGATGGACTGCGGTTCAGGCATCGACAGGCTCACGAAACCGTGCAGAACGTATCCGGTATTTCGCAGATGACACAGTTGGGAAGGACTGGTTCACTGTTCATCCAGGACCTTGGGCACAGCGAGAAAGTGATCCTCAACCGCAGGCGCGTTTCGCAACAAATCATCGATGGGTATGGCGTTCATCGGCACATCATCTTCAATGCGGTTGGTCAGGTCAGTCGGATGTGCCATCGGCTCGACGTCCGTGACATCCAGTTCATTGAGTTTGGCGATGTGGTCGAGCACCGCAGCAAGCTGCGCGCGGTATCGCTCGATCTGCTCATCATTTAGCCGCAGCCGCGCCAGTTTGGCGACGTGGCGGACTTCATCCAGCGAAAGCCGTGTCGGAGCCGCCTGTTCCATCGCCAAAGCGTAGCAGTTCGGGCGCGCCCATGCCAAGGGCCGCAAAGCCGGTGCGCTGCGGCAGCGTTGCACGGGACCATCTCGATTCATCGCGCCCAGCGTCCTACTCTACTATCCCTTGGCTTGGCCGCACGGCCCTCTCGTGGACGATGGACGCGAACCGCAACATTCTTATCTCCGTGATCTTTCGAGTGGTGGTATGCGCCGGAGTGCTGCTCGGCGCGATCGTGATATTCGCCATCTTGATGAAGACCGCTCCCAAGCCCGCGGCGTCTGGCCTTGCCGTCGCCATGCCGCGCGTTGAAGTGATGCAGGCTCAAGCGGTTCCAGTTCGCAGGCAATGGCAGGGATACGGCACCGCGACCGCAATGGATTCCGCCGACGTTCCGGCGCGTGTGACATCCACGGTGATCGAACGGCCGGAGAACATTCGAGCGGGAAGTTCGGTGACGCGCAGCCAATTGCTGGTGCGGCTGGATGACAGCGACTTCGTTCGCCAGGTTGAAATCGCCACGAACGCGCTGCGCGACATTGAATCGCAACTGCAGCGGCTGGGCGTGGAGGAATCGAGTTGGAGTCGCCGCGCGGAACTTGCAGCGGAGGAAGTTCGCCTGGCGCAGGCCGATTACGAACGACTTCGACAGGCGCTGGAGCGCGATGCGGCGCGTCAGCGCGAGGTCGATCAGGCTCAGCGCAACCTGTTCACCGCTCAGCAGGCCGAGGCGGCGACGCGCGAAGAATTTGACAAGATCGCGCCTCGCCGGGGCAGTCTGCAAGCGCAACGTGAACAGGAGCAGGCGACGCTGCGACTCGCGGTGTTGAATGTGGAGCGCTGCCGGATCGTCAGCCCGATCGATGGCGTGCAGGAAAGCGTGGATGTGGAAATCGGCGAGAACATCACCGCCAACCAGCCAGTGGCGCGCGTGATCAGCCTGGCCCGCATTGAAGTGCCGCTGCAGTTGGCCGCCGCCGCGCGTGCGGATGTCAACATCGGCGATGAAGTGCAACTCAATGATGGCAATTCGCCTGAACCTTGGATTGCGCGCGTCACGCGGATCGGGCCTTCTGACAATCGATCCACCCGAACGATGGTCGCGTTTGTCGAACTCGATCAAAGTCACGACCAGCGGGCGCTTCCGCCGGGCAAGTTCGTGCAGGGCGTTGTGGTTTCAAATCATGCTCAGCCGCGATGGGTCGTTCCGCGCCGTTCGATTGAGAACCAGCGCATCAAAGTCGTTGAGCAGAATTTGGTGAAAAGTCGCGGAGTGGACATTGATTTTCAATTGCACGGCGTGATGCCGACGCTCGGCCTGCCCGATCGTCAATGGGCGGTGCTGAAGGAGCCGCTGCCCAAGGATGCGCTGATCGTGGTC
This sequence comes from uncultured Phycisphaerales bacterium, assembly GCA_946886375.1. Next base: position 2,210 of record CAMPIL010000236.1, on the reverse strand, counting down.
GATTCCTCGCGCACACTGGCCGAGGGCAGTTCCGTAGTGCCGGTGTTGAAGTCAACGGCAGCCGGCGCTGTGTCATCCGCAACTTCTGCAACGTCAACGCCGCCATCGACTGAACTGGCTGGAGAGGACGCCCAGCCGTGAGCCTGCCTCGCTTCGGCGTGACGCGGCCGGTGCCAGTGCGTTTGCTGATGATGACGGTGATCGGCGCAGGGATTTATGCGGCGTTCACGATGCAGCGTGAATTCTTCCCCGAGACCGACGCCGATATGGTGCGTGTCACGCTGCCGTATCCGGGCGCGACGCCGCAGGAAATCGAAGAGTCGATGGGGCGCAAGGTCGAGGACGCCATTGCGGACCTGGATGAGGTGGATGAGATTCAAACCACGCTGGCCGAAGGCTTCGGCTCGATCCTGGTGAAACTCAAAAGCGGCGTGGACATCGAGAAAGGCCACGATGAGATCGAACGCGCCGTCGAAGCGCTGACCGATCTGCCTGAACAGGCTGAGCGCATCCGCGTCGTCGATTTTGAGCCGCAGATTCCCGCCATCATGCTCACCCTGTTTGGCGACGCTGATGAAATTGTGATGAAGCAGACCATCCGTTCCATCGCGGATGACCTTCAGACGCTGCCCGGAATGGGTGAAATCGTCATCTCGGGGGTGCGCGATTACGAGATTGGGGTCGATGTTTCAGACGCGGCTTTGCTCGAGCACGGCATCAGTCTGCCGCAGGTCAGTGATGCGATCCGCGCGTGGATGGAAGATGTGCCCGGCGGCACCTCGCGCACCAACGTGGGCAACATTGACGTGCGCACGCTCGGCGTGACCGAAGCGGCGGAAACTATCCGCCAGATCGTCGTCAGGGCGAATCCGCAAGGTCAGTCCATTCGCATAGCCGACATCGCGCGTGTGTATGAAGGATTTGTCGATGAGCAGATCGAGCGGCGCTTCAACGGCCGGCCCGCGGTCAGCCTCACTGTGTTCAAGACCGGCGATCAGGACGCCATCGACATCGCGCAAATGGTGCGGGCCTACGCAGCGGGACGGCGAGGCGAAGAACTGAACCTCACACTGCACGAGCGAATCTTCGGCTCTGTTCGGCCGCAGGCGTGGGAGTTGGCGCGAAACCACCGCGAGCAACTGCCCGGCGACATCGCGGTGCATTCAGATCTGGCGCGCTTCATCGAGGGCCGGCTCGATCTGCTCACCGAGAACGGCATCCAGGGCGCGGCGCTCATCTTTCTCACGATCCTGGTCGTGATGAACCTGCGCACCGCGTGGTGGGTGGTCACGGGCCTGCTCACCGCGATCGCAGGCACGCTGCTGCTGATGTGGATCTGCGACGTCTCGCTGAACCTGCTGACCATGTTCGGCCTGTTGATCACGCTGGGCATGCTTGAGGACGATGCGATTGTCGTCTCGGAGAACATCACCTCCGTGCACGCGCGCGGCAACCCGCCGCTGGTCGCTGCGATCAAGGGCGCCGAGCAGGTGTTCTGGCCGGTGATCGGCACTGTGCTCACCACGATCATCGCGTTTCTTCCGTTGATGTTCGTCAAGGGACGCATGGGCGATCTGCTCGGCGCGCTGCCCTGGGTTGTACTGTTTTCGCTGCTGGTCAGCGTGGTTGAAACGATGACCATGCTTCCCAGTCACATGGCGCATTCGCTGGAAAAACGGGCGCGGCAGCGGCCCAACCGCATCTCGCGGGTCTTCCGGCGCATCGAGAATTGGCGCGATCAGGTCCTCATCGCGGGCTTGGTTGATCGTTATGCGAAGTTCCTGAAACTCACGCTGGAGTACCGTTACGTCACGACCGCGATCGCGCTTGCCGTTCTCGGCATTTCCGTGGGCATGGTGGCAGGCGGGCGGTTGGATTTCACGTTCCTTCCCGACAGCGACGCCGAGACCATCATCGTTGACCTGCGCCTGCCTATCGGCTCGCCGCTGGCGCAAACCGAATCCGTCGTTCACAAGATTGAACAGGCCGCAAAGGCGCAACCCGAAGTGCGGTCAATCAGCGCGACCATCGGCCAGCAGATCAATGTCGATCTTGGGATCGCGGATGGATCGGCCAGTCATCTCGGCCAGATCTTCATCGAACTCACTCCCGTCGAAGAGAGAACTCGCGAAAGTTCGCGCGTCATCGAAGCGATGCGCCAAAGCATGACCGACCTGGAAGATATTGAATCGCTGCGGTTCAGCGAGATG
>CAMPIL010000235.1 GCA_946886375.1 uncultured Phycisphaerales bacterium | reverse complement strand
GGATCGGGGATGTACTCGGATTTCAGGCCCTTGTTGATGGGCTTCCACGACTTGCCTGCGTCATCGCTGCGGAACGCGCCGGCCGCGGAAATGGCGATGTAGATTCGCTTGGGGTTTTTCGGATCGAGCACGATGGTGTGCAGGCCAAGACCACCCGCGCCGGGCGACCACTGCGGCCCCGTGCCATGTCCGCGCAGACCTGCGAGTTCTTGCCAGGTCTTGCCGCCGTCGGTGGTGCGGAAGATTGCAGCGTCTTCAACGCCTGCGTACGCGGTGTCGGGGTCTGTGTACGAAGGCTCAATGTGCCAGACGCGCTTGAAAACCCATGGCTTTTGCGTGCCGTCGTAGAACTGGTGCGTCGTCAGCGGCGCGCCGCCGTTCTTGGGATCATCGTTATAGACGAACTTGTTGGATTCACCCTTGGGCATGCCGTGCTCGCCCTGGAGGTCTTCGGGTTTGCTTCCCGGCATGTGCCAGGTTTGGCCGCCGTCATCGGACCGTTGCATGATCTGACCGAACCATCCGCTTGTCTGCGAAGCGTAAATGCGGTTGGGATCAACCGGCGAACCCTTCATGTGATACACCTCCCAGCCTGCGAAGTGCGGGCCCGAGACGGAGAACTTCTGGCGCTTGCCATCGGAGGTGAGGATGAACGCGCCTTTCTTGGTGCCGACGAGAACGCGAACAGAGGTCATGGGATGAATGCTCCTGTGCTGTGGCGAGCGAGCATTGTACTCCGAGCCGGCGAGGTGCGGAACCAGTTCGATCATCGAGCAATCGCAGTTCGCCGTTCAAGAACGATTAAATATTTGATAACTAAAAAATGCCCCGCAAACTTTCGGGCTACCTGGACCCTGCGCCGTAGAACTCCCTGCATTCCGTCTCGCGGCCGCGCACGACCCGTTTGCCCTGCAGGTCCTTTGCGCGCGAGGTGACGACGGTCCACTGTCCCTGTCCGCCGCTGTCATCGCGATAGATCACCACCCAATCGTGCGTCGTGCCAAGTTCGTGCGCCCGGGCCGTGTTGGAGAACAGCGCGGTGTACTGATGTTCGCCACGGCGGGTGTGGAGCACTGGCAGCCACGCCTCTCCCGTGGGATTGAATCGGCGCGGCGCGATGCGATGCAGGCGACCGGATTGGGCCTTCTCGCGGTATTCGCGATCCACATCCAGAAGTTCCGCCACCGGCGGCTGATCGCGCTGCGGCGACCGATTCAATTCGGCGACGCGCGGCCTGCGACGAAAGCGGCCCGCCAGCGATTCGCGAATCAGCCGGATGCGCCGCCGCCCCATGCCCGGCACTTCCGCCAACCGTCCGTCGTATGCGGCCATTTCAAGATCGGTCAGCGATTCGATGCCCAATCCTTCGTAGATTCGCCGGGCAAGTTCCGGCCCAATACCAGGCACAGTGGTAAGAATTTCCTCCGGCCCCGCTTCGCCACGCAACTGCACCAGCAGCGGCAACTGCCCCGCGTATGCAATCTGTTCGATGGTGCGCGCCAGCGATTCGCCGATGCCGTGCAGTTTGCGCAAGCCCGCCCGGCCTTCGTTGGCAATGATCGCGTGCACCGGGCGATTCAGATTGCGCACCGTCTGCGCCGCATTGTGGTACGCCCCAACTCGAAACGGATTCGCTCCCTGGTTCTCCAGCAGTTCAGCGATCTCATCCAGACGCTGGGCGATCTGTTCATTCTCCAGCGGCAACTTCGGCAGTTGTTCTCGACCATGGGATTTGTCAGCGATGCGAATCATGATCAAACCATGCCAAATGCTTGGCGGCCGTGACACATGGTTCAAGCCCCGTTGCGTGCTGATTCGTCCGGCGATGCGCCAAGCGGGCTGATCGTCGGCGCGCGGCGCGTGCCACGATGCTCAAGCTCAAGACGCTGAAACGAAAAGGCCCAGACATTTCAATGCCTGGGCTTCGTCGTCTTTGCATTTCCTCTATACGAGTATGCGAGACGTGATTCACGCCCCGTTCACCGGAATCTTCCGGCTCCTTGCGCTGGCGAGTTTCGGCAGGTGCACCGTCAGCACGCCTGACTCGTAAATCGCGCTGATGCGTTCGCCATCGATGAACTCGGCGATCCGGCCCAGTGGAATCGAGCGATCGAAATCGCCCACGCCGTACTCCTGGCGCAGCGGCTTCACACTTTCAGGCCATCGCGGCGGCACCACGCCGTGCAGGCTCAGCTCGCCGTTGTCGTAGGCCAGGTCGATCTGATCCCGCGCAATGCCCGGCGCGTCGAAGTCGATGGTGAATTCATGCTGATGCTCCACCACATCCATCGCGGGCATGTAACTCCATGGACTGGCCGCCGTGTTGCGCTGCGGCGACTGTGCAGCGTCAACTTGAATCTGATTCGCGCTGGTGGTTTGAATCGCAGTCTGACGAGACATTGCTCATTCCTCCTTCACTTGAATGCTGGTCACGTGCTTCAAAATGAAACGCGGTCAGTTGCTGGTGGTCTTCACCTGGATCTTGCGGGGCAGCGCCTTCTGCGATTTCGGCAGCGTCACCAGCAGCACGCCGTCGCGCAGCGATGCCTCAACGTTGTCGGCGTTGACTTCCGCAGGCAGCGTCCACGTGCGGGAGAACGACCCGCCGCGCCGCTCACGACGAAGGCACGTGCCGCCCTGGGCCTCGGCGATCGTGCGCTGGCCCTTGATGGTCACTCCATCGCCCAGCACAGTGACTTCGATGTCGTTCATCGCGTAACCGGGCAGCTCCGCTTCGATGCGGAAGCAGGCGTCCTCTTCCCACACGTTCATGGGAGGGGCATTGCGGACGGCGGCATCCGGACGCATAGCCGCGGGCACGTCAGCGAACATTGAATTGAACAGGTCATTGATTTCCGCGCTGATGGGTGATCGATTCAGGATCAACATGGCAATTCTCCTTCAAACATTGAAATCGAACTTGTCGTTCCGCACGCCCGTTGCACGGGCCAGACTGCAGGACCATTGCAACGGCCGTGCCAACTGACCGAGGCGGAATTCTTCGCGGAATTCGCGAGTCTTCTGCAAAACTGGCAAATGCGATTCCATTCCGGCTGCCAGTTTGGCAATACCCGAACACCCGGCTGGCGGCGCCCGGCCCTCATCGGCCGCAATTTTTCTGCAAGGCTTCCGCAGTCCGGTGACATTCCCATGCGGATGCATCTTCTTCCCTGGCCGGCCGGCGCCATGGTCCGCAGTGCGACCGGCCGCCTCACCTCACGGCGAGGACGAGGATCTCCTCTGCTGTAGGAGTGGGTCAACCCCTCCCCACTTCTACAGCTTTTTCAACTTCGCGCCCAATCAATACGCCCACGCCCGCCATGGACGATCCGCTTCCTCCCCGTTCACTTTCGCGCAGAGAGACGAGAGATAAAAACAACCGCGCCCCACAGCGGATGAGCGTGACGGGGCGCGGTTTGGGATGGCGAAGTTAAAACGATCAGGACAGGAATCGGTGATCAGTGCGGCAGTTTCTCCAGGTACAGAATGCGCGGTTTGTCGCCAGGCTTGTTCACCAAAGAGCGATCCACCAGCATCACGTACCGGCTGTCATCGATGATGTATTCGGGATTCGTCGCGTCCCACACCGGCGGGTTGACCGACAAGTTCTGCCTGAAACTCCGAATGCGGAAATACACGGTGAACGTGTCGCTGCGCGTCGTGAGCATGTTCGATGCGCCCGCGAACAGCATGCCGGCTTCTTCTGAATCGCCAGCCGTCTCGTCGGGCACGCGAATGCTCGCGATCACCGCGGGATTGGCCGAGTTCTCGCACGTGTCGATGATCCAGTTTCCGTTCAGGTCCAGGTTGAAGTTGGCCACGATGTCCAGCCAGTCGGCCGTGCCGTTGCTGTTGCAGTCGCCGGTCACATTCTGAGGCTGAACGCGGTCGGTGCTCAAACGCATCGAGGCCTGATATGGAATGACAGGCGCGGTGCCGGGATATATGCCCCAGATCGGCTTATTGGGGTTGGGGTTGGCCAGTCCGGCCGGCATTCCCATGTCAACGCGCCAGAACTGGTCATAGATGCGGTCCATCGTCGTGCCGGCGGTCGCGCGATCAAGATATCCAATCGGGCTCGTGCCTTTCTGCGTGAGAAGCATCAATTCGCCCAGCGATGCGATGCCGCGCTCGCCGCGGGGACCATTGGTCGCCGCGCCGCGGGTTTCATAGTTCGGCCCGGCGGGTTCGCCTGTGGGATTCAGCGGAGTCGGAACCGCTCCGGCGATCTGGCCATTGAACCGCTCGCGGTACTGCACGATCGATTCGGCGATCATGTTGCGCGGCAGCAGCGCGGTTGGATCAGCGCTGTTCACCACCAGCGGCGTGGGCGGCGGCGCGGCGGTGAAGTCGTCATCGTAATTGAACAAAACCAGCGGCGCCGGCGCGGCGCACGGACCGGGCGGAACGTTCACCTCGCCAGTCTCGTGAACCAGACGATACCAATGCGGGTTCGCGCGCATCACTTCAGGAAACGCGGTGTTGACGTTGATCATGCCCGGCGTCGCGGTGCCGTCGAACCGCTTGGCGTTCATCAGCCGCTGGAACTCAACATCGCGCAAGTCAATCGAGCCGTCCGGCACGCCCGCCGTCGCACCCGTGACATCGGAAATGTTCACGCCCGGACCATCGCATACAAAGGCGTCGAAGATGCGCGCGCCCGCGGGCAACGCGGGAGTGCTGTGCCGCGGATCGGCCGCATTGCTCGCATCGGCCACGCCAATCACCGCGCTCAGAGTCGGCCCGCTCGTCGTTTCCACCTGCAGCCGATTGATTCGGAGGTCGCGGCCGACGGTCAACTGATTGGACTGGGCCAGCATTTCCGAGAAGGTCCTGATCGTGCCCGTGTACGAGATTCCGAACCCAAGATTCGCGGTGCTGATTTCGTGGCCGTACAGCCAGACGTTCAGCAACTCGCCCACCTGCTCGAAGTCATCGTCCTTGTGCAGCATTTGCAGCGGATAGTTCAAGCGAATGGGATTCAGGTTGCCGATCTCGTCGGTGATGTCGTGCGACCGCTGGGTGTACCAACCCTTGTCGGGATAACTGAACCCATAGGGGTGATATGGATCAGAGCACGGCGGCGGATTGGCGGGCAACGAGGCCGGGTTCGCAGGGTCGCGCCGCAAATTCATGTCGAAGAACGTCGGCTTGCGCGGGAACGGCTCCGAGGGCAGCGGCTGATCAGGAACTTGCACATTGTCAGCACTGCGGTACGACCGCGTAAACCACGGCATTCCCGGTTGCGGCAGGCTGGCCGGGTCAGCGTCCGGATCGCGATCAAACTTGTAGCGGTTGCCGCCAAAGGTGTAGGTGGGGCCGTCGGCATTGGGATCCTGCACCAACGTGCCCGCCGGCCGCACCACCACGCGATCGTTGTAGATGAATCGCGGGTTCTTCTCATTGGGATCGTAAAATTTATTGGCGTTGAGATCAACGCCCCACGCGCGCGTGACGCGCCGCCACTGCACCCAGTGTTTGTAGCCCAACGCCGCCGATCCCAATCGCACACCAACGGGATAGAGTTCGCCGGGGAAGGGAATGTCTGCTGAACTAAGCGGAACCGGCGCATCGGGCGGGATAAACCCCGCAGTCCCCATTTCGTTCACCGCATTGCCGAAATCGCGGTCATTTGCCGGATCAATGCGATCGATCACAACCCACTCGCCAGACACAGGGTCTTTGCGCGACAGTTCAATCGCTGCTGCGACAGACGAATCGTAAATTGCTCGGTCTTGCGACCAGATTGTGTCGGCCACTTTCGCCACGATGGAATTGGGCGTGCGATCCTGGAAGTCCAGATCCAGAAAATTCTTCCACTTCTCATGGAAAAGCAGGTCTCCGTTAAGGACATCCTGCGCGGCGTAGAACACTGCCGTGGTCGGCCGGTCCTCAGTCGCTGGT
>CAMPIL010000234.1 GCA_946886375.1 uncultured Phycisphaerales bacterium | reverse complement strand
TATCCGCTGCTCGCCGATCAGCATTTCGCCGGGACCCCGTTGAAGGCTGACCTTTGGATGCTTGCGCCAATGGTGGCCATGGAATTGTGCGTGGGATTGGTCGTGGGGTACATGGCAAGTCTGCCGCTGCTGGCGATGGAGACTGGCGGCTTGATCATGGGCCAGCAGATGGGCCTGGGTTTTGCGAGGTTCTATAACCCCGCGATCGATGACGAAGCGGACATCCTCGGCCAACTTCTGTACTTCATGGCGCTGGCGGCGTTTCTCGCCATCGGCGGACATCAATGGATGCTGATGGCGGTGCTCAATAGTTTCGAGCACATTCATCTGGGCGGCTTTTCTCCGGATTTCAGTCTCGTGCAGCTCGCAACCGGGTTGATGCTTTCATCGCTGGAGTTGGCGATGCGCGTCGCCGCGCCACTGCTGGCGCTGGTGTTTCTGGAGACCGTGGCGATGGGATTTCTCGCCAAGACCGTGCCGCAGTTGAACGTGTTGAGCCTCGGATTCCCCATTCGCATCCTGCTTGGGTTGGGCGTGGTCGCGGTGGGCCTGGTCGTAATCAGCGATGTGGCCATGGACAGCGTCGATGAGATGTTCAGATCAGTGACGGAATGGATCGAACTCAGTCACGCGCAGGAGGGAGTCAAGTGACGCATGGCTGAGGACCTGGGAGACAGGACTGAAGACGCAACCCCCAAGCGCCGGGCCGAGGCCCGCGAAGAAGGCAACGTGCCGAAGAGTTACGACCTCTCCGGCGCGATCATGCTCTTGTTCGCGACGCTCGCACTTTGGGCGGCGGTGATGACCATGATTGGCCAGGGACGGCTGTTCCTCAATCAATCGCTGGAGATCGGCTCGGCCGACACGATTCTCAAGGCCGCATCGGCCGGCGAAGTCCTTCGTGCCGCAGGCGTGGCGGCGGTTCGAATTGGCGGGCCGTTGATTCTGCTTGCGTGGCTGGGCGCGTTTCTTTCGCAATTCATGCAGATCGGGTGGCTGGTTTCGACCAAGGCTGCTCGTCCCAACTTCAACAAACTCAATCCGCTCAATGGTTTCAAGCGAATCTTCGGCATCTCAGCGCTGGTGAAGTCTGGCTTGGATGCCTTCAAGGTGAGCATCGTGCTGGCTGTCGCCGCGGTGACCGTTGTGGAGCACGCCCGCGAGATCGTGATGCTGCCGTACCTGTCCACTTTCCAGATCTGGGGTGAAGTGGGTTCCATCATGTTGACGCTGGCGCTGCGCGTACTTGCCGTCCTCATTGCGCTGGGCGTTCTGGACTATCTCTATCAGCGGTGGAAGCACAACAACGATCTCAAGATGACCAAGCAGCAGGTCAAGGATGAGATGAAACAGTCCGAGGGCGATCCGGAGGTCAAGCGGCGGCGGATTCGGATGCAACGGGAGATCGCGGCCCAGCGCATTTCCTCGGCTGTGCCCAAGGCCGACGTGATCGTGACCAACCCCGAGCACATTTCCGTCGCAATCCAGTACGACAGTTCGCGCATGAACGCCCCCAAGGTGGTGGCGAAGGGCGCGGATTACCTGGCCATGCGCATTCGCCACATCGCCATGCAGCACAACATTCCGATCGTCGAGCGCAAACCCCTTGCCCGGGCGTTGTACAAGCAGGTTGCGGTCAATCAGGAAGTGCCGCCGGAGTTTTACAAGGCGGTCGCGGAAATTCTCGCTTACGTGTATCGCCTTGCCGGCAGGGCGGTAGGCGCATGAATGGTTTGGAACTAATCGACTGACCCATGGCGAACACGATTGCCCAACCCGGTCTGTCACGGCTGTTCCAGCAGATGGTCCGTTATCGCCATCTGCTTGTGCCCATTTCGTTGTTGTCGCTGATCGGCGTGCTGGTGGTGCCGCTGCCCCCGGCCCTGTTGGACATTCTTCTTGCGGCCAATCTGTCGCTGGCCGCGGTGATTCTGCTGACGACCGTATACATGACGCGGCCGTTGGACTTCAGCGTGTTTCCGGTGCTGCTGCTCACGACGACACTGTTTCGACTGGTGTTGAACGTCGCGACAACGCGGTTGATTCTTTCCGCGGATGCGTCCTCGCCGCAGGAAGCCGCGAGCATGGCGGGGCACGTCATTGAGGCATTCGGCAGTTTCGTGGCAGGCGACTCGGTCGTGGTCGGGGCCATCATTTTCATTATTCTCGTGGTGGTGCAGTTCGTGGTCATCACGAAGGGCGCGACGCGCATGTCGGAAGTTGCCGCGAGATTCACGCTCGATGCAATGCCGGGCAAGCAGATGGCGATCGATGCTGATCTTTCTTCTGGACTGATCGATGAGGCCACCGCCCGCAGCCGGCGCGAGGCCATCATGCGAGAGGCCGACTTCTACGGCGCGATGGACGGCGCCAGCAAATTCGTGCGTGGCGACGCCATCGCTGGCATCATCATCACGCTCATCAATGTGGCAGGCGGGTTCGCCATCGGCTGGCTCCAGAAGGGCTGGGACGCAGGCGCCACGATGCAGGTGTTCACGCGCCTCACCATCGGCGATGGACTTGTGAGCCAGGTGCCTGCGTTCATCATCTCGATCTCGGCGGGCCTGATTGTCGCCCGCACCGGCGGCAAGGAAACCATCGGCGATGAAATCCCGCGGCAGTTGTCCTCTCAGCCGATGGCCCTGTACCTCATCAGCGGGTTTCTTGGCCTCCTCGCCTTCACCGGACTTCCCGCCATTCCAATGCTGAGCGCCTCGGTGCTTGTGGGGGGCTTGGCGTGGACGATCGGGCTCTTTGAAAAGCGCGAGAAGGCTGACAAGGAACAACAGGCGCGGCGGGACGCGGCCGCCAAGCCCAGCCAGCCGCCTCCTGTCGAGGAATTGCTGCACGTTGACACGCTGGAGTTTGAGATTGGCTATGGCCTGGTGCAGTTGGTCGATGCATCAAGAGGCGGTGATTTGCTGGACCGCATCGCCATGATCCGCAGGCAACTGGCGGTGGAGATCGGCATCGTCGTGCCGCCCATTCGCATTCGCGACAACATGCAATTGGAAGCGAATACCTACCGCGTGAAATTGCGTGGCGCGGTCATCGGCGACGGCCAGGTCTATCCGCACCTGCTCATGGCGATGGATTCAGGGCTGGCCACGGGCGCGCTGGATGGAATTGCGGGCCTCGAGCCAGCGTTTGGACTGCAGGCAGTATGGATCGAAAAGGAACTCAAGCAGCGTGCTGAATCGATGAACTACACCGTCGTCGATCCGACCAGCGTCCTGGCGACGCACCTGACTGAACTGGTCAAGATCCACGCCGATGAACTGCTCACGCGACAGGAAGTCACGCATCTGCTGGATCAACTCAAATCGAGTTCCCCCAAACTCGTGGAAGAGACGATTCCGTCAGTGGTCAAGGTCGGCGACCTGCAGAAGGTGCTGCAGAACCTGCTGCGCGAGCGCGTGCCGATCCGCGATCTCGCGACGATCATTGAAACGCTGGGCGACTGGGGCCCGCACACCAAGGACGTTTCTGTGCTCACGGAATACGTCCGCAACGCGCTTCGCCGCACTCTTTCCAACATGTACGCAGGGACCGATGACGACGGCAAGCCGCGTCTGTACTGTGTCACGATGGACCCGGCGGTGGAGGACATCATCAACGGGTACATCGACCGCGGGCCCGGAGGCACCACCATGTCGATCCCGCCGCAACTGGCCAACCGCATCGCCTCGGCGGTGAGCAAGACGGCAGAGCCGCTGGTGTCGGCCGGCCATCAACTCACCGTCCTCGCATCGCCGACAGTCCGGGCGCAAGTGAAGCAGATTCTCGATGCGCATCTGCCCAGTTGCGTGGTGCTGGCCTACAACGAGATTGTCAAGGGGCTGGACGTTGAATCGAAGGGTCTGGTACAATTGGCCGCGACGGAGTTCGCGGTCGCCGCAGGAGCGGCATGAACAACTTGGCGCATCGCACGCACATGATCGCGTGCTTTGCGCCTCTCAGATCACCTTGCCATGGAGGGCAAACCGGTGAAACTCAAGACGTACCATGCATTCACGATGGCGCAGGCGCTTGCCGCGGTCAAGTCCGATCTCGGCGCTGACGCGGTGATTCTGAACACGCGCACGTTCAAGCGCGGCGGGATTCTCGGCATCGGGCGCAAGACCATCGTGGAAGTCACCGCCACGCCCGCCGCTACGCCGTCAATTCGTCCCCCGGCGCTGGCATCGAAGGTGAGGCTCAAAGCCGCGCAGGCGCGAAAGGCGTATGCCGCGCGCGAGCAGCCGACCGCTGAGACGGCTGCAAGTGCAACAAGCGCAACAGCCGCACACAGCAATGCGCTTCAGGCCGATCGCGAGCGCACGCGCAAGTTGGCCTTGGCCTTGGATGAGGCGCACAAGCGAAAGCAGGCCGACCAGCCGCTGCCGGCTGTGGAAGTCAAAGTTCGCACCATCGCGCCGCCCTCTCGCAGCACAGCCGCGACGCCAGCCGCTCCCGTTGAGAAGACGGCCAAGCGATTTCTACTGACCAACCCGACGAAACCGGCGGCTGCAAATCCACCAGCGCGGGGATTCTCTGCGCAGAAATCCGCCGACTCCGCTCCCGAGCGGCCTGGGCCAGCCGCTCCGGCTGCACGCGAAATGCAGGATGAACTCACCGCAATCCGTCAAATGGTTGGACAGGTGCTTCAGCGGCAGTCGACCGGACGCGCTCACTCGCCGCCCACCATGCCGCAGCCGCTGTTCGACATGTACCTCAAATTGATCAGTCAGGATATTTCAGATGAACTGGCGGACCAGATCGTCAACGCTGTGCGCCAGGACCTTACCGACGCCGCGCTGGATGACGCGCAGCAGGTTCGCGATGCGGCCATGAAACATCTTGCGGCGTTGATACCCGTCTCTGGCGATGTTGTGGCGCGCTCCTCGCCGGACGATCGGCCGCTGACCATTGCGCTGGTCGGGCCGACGGGCGTGGGAAAGACGACGACCTTGGCGAAACTCGCCGCGGCGTGCAAGCTCCGTCACGGCAAGAGCGTGGGCCTGATCACCGCCGACACGTATCGCATTGCAGCGGTGGATCAACTTCGGACCTACGCCGACATCATCGGCCTTCCGCTGCAGGTGGCGCTGACGCCGGCGGAAATGAAGCGTGCCGTCAATGCATTCAGCGACCGTGACGTCGTTCTCATTGACACCGCGGGGCGCAGTCAAAAGGACGCCACGCGCATCAGCGAATTGTCTCGCTTTGTCGCGGCGGCCGAGCCGCACGAAGTTCATCTTGTGCTCTCCAGCGCGGCGGGTGAAAAAGTCCTGTTGCAGGAGGCCGAGGCGTTCTCCGTTGTGGGCATTCACAACATCGTGCTCACCAAACTCGATGAGGCGGTGAGTTTCGGCATGCTCGTCAACGTCATTCGACAGGTCGGCAAGCGATTGAGTTTCGTGACCACCGGCCAGGAAGTTCCCGATCACATTGAAGTCGGCCGCGCCGAGCGACTGGCGGAACTGGTTGTGACCGGCGGATCGCACCTCTCCACGTTCAGTTTCCAACCGACCGGCCTCGCATGAGCGACCAAGCCACCCAACTTCGGGGATTGATGCAGCAGGCTGAATCGCCCAAGCCGCACGCCGGGGCCGATATCACCCGCGTCAACCCGTTGACCGCAAATGGCGATCACCGCTCGGCCACGGCTGAACTGCCGTTGAGTTCGCCGACCGGCGCGGTGAGTTACGGTCCGATTTGCAGCCGAGAATTGGTTACGCCCCGGCATTATTCAATCAGTCCGCCTCGTGCCCGCAGCAGGCCTGCGAGCGAAACACCCGCGCCGGCCACAATGCCGCGACCGGCGCGTCTGGCGCGCGCGATCGCCGTTGCTTCCGGAAAAGGCGGCGTGGGAAAGAGCAATCTTGCGGTGAATCTCGCGGTGGCGATGAGCCAACTCGGGTTGAAAGTGTGTCTGCTGG
>CAMPIL010000233.1 GCA_946886375.1 uncultured Phycisphaerales bacterium | reverse complement strand
CTTTCAACTGTGCATCTTCGCCGTTGAACGTGGCGTGCGGCAGGTTGTCAACGACAATGTCGGGTTCGACGCCGTGGCCTTCGATGAGCCACTGGCCTTCGGGGCCGAAGACGCCGAACTCCCCTGCGGTGGCGATGCCGCGATCGACGAGGAAGTTGCTGGAACTGAGCCAGACCTCGCCTCCCCATGTGCGCGTGCCGATGACCTTGCCCAGGCCCAATCGCTTGAAGCCCTCTGCGAACGCTTCGCCATCCGATGCGGTGCGCTCATTGCACAACACCACGATGTGCCCGCGGAAGGCGTACTGCATGTTCCAGTACGGCTGGCCGACGCGCGGCTGCCAGTAGAACCACGCCTTGCGCATCAGGCGGCTGAGAATCCAACTGTCAATGTTCCCGCCGCGATTGTGCCGCACATCGACAATCAACCCCTTGCGGTTGAAGACGGGGTAATAGCCGCGCGCGAACTCGGCCATGTTGTCGCCGCCCATCGCGCGCAGATGCACATAACCGATGTCGCCCGCGCCCAACTCATCCACCGCAAGCCTGCGGGTGTATTCCCAATCGTGATAGCGAAGATCAGCCTCTGCGTCAGCGCTGATCGGCACGACGATCACATCGCGGGATTGTTCGGGCGTCTGGCCCTGCGGTGGCGACTTCACCTTCAGCAGCACCTGTTTGCCCGCCTGGTTGCGCAGCAGCACGGAAACATCCGGCGCGGAGAGCGCGGGCTGGCCGTTGATCTGCTCGATGATCTCGCCTTCAGTCACGCGAACATTCGGCCGGGCGAGCGGCGGACAGAGTTCTGGCTGATCGGGATCGTATTTGAAGATCCGTTGCACGCGGTAGCCGCCAGCCGCTTCATCGCGCAGCAGCAGCGCGCCCAATGATGCAGCGTTGATGTTGTCATCGCCTTGGCGCATGTCGCCGCCGTTGACGAATGTGTGCAGCGTGGAGAGTTCCGCAACCATCTGGGCGATAAGGTCGCTCAGTTCAGCGCGGGTGCTCACGCGATCGACCATAGGCATGTAGCGGTCGAGCATCGCTTTCCAATCCACGCCCACCATGTTGCGGTCGTAGAAGTAATCGCGCTCCAACCGCCAGGCCTCGATGAACATCTGCCGCCACTCTTCGCGCGGCGAGATTGAAAAGGTCCAGCCGGAAAGATCAACGCCCTTTTCATCGAGCGATGCTGGGGCGGACGCGCCGGCATCAATGATGAACAGCGCATCCTTCTTCGTCACCAGGAGCGACTTGCCATCGAGTGAGATTTCGTACCCCGTTGCGCCTTTCACCAGTTCCTTGGCTTTGACGTCCTTGTTGGCGATGTCGGCGGTCATCAGGTCGGGCGTGGCGCCGCGCTCTGATGCAATGCTCAGCCACAGCAATCGCTTGTCGGTGACTGTGAGAGCGGCGTAATTGCCCGGCGGAATTGGAACTTCCATCAAACGGGCCGCGATGCCGTCCAACTCGATTTCGATGGGCGCGATCTTTGGCTTCTCGCCCTCCTTGCCAGATGCGCCTTCGGGCTGCGATGCAGGACTGCTCGCGGCGGGTTGGGTTTCGGCGGGCTGTGACTGCGGCTGGCTTTGTGGCTGGCTGGCTGGCTGCGACTGCGCGGGCTGCGATTCCGCTGGCTGAGTTTGCGCAGGCTGCGTCTGCGCGGGCTGCGTCTGCGGCCCGGGCTTTTCCTGCTTCTTCTTGTCTGTCTCCTTGGGCTGCAATTCATCGCTGGGCAGGAAAGGCGAGCGATGTTCCTTTTTCAGCGGGAGGTGATAAATCTTCGTCTTCTTGTCGAACATCGGCTCGGGCGCGAGCCTTCCCCAAGGCGAACCGACCACGCTGCGCAAATGCCGCTCTGAGAGGAAGTACAGCCACTTGCCGTCGGGACTCCATGCCGGGTCTGAACTGTCGCAGCGATCGGTCGTGACGAACGCGGTTTCTTCCGTCTCGATGTTGCGCAACTTGATTTGCCGATTGAGATTCTCCGCTGTCGCAACGTAGGCGAGCCAGCGGCTGTCGGGCGACCAGCGCACATCCTCGAAACTCTCGGTGTTGGATTCATCGATCTTCGCGTTGGATTTTGATTCGACATTGAACAGCCACAATCGCTGATTCTTGTCGTGATGCGCGATCCACTTGCCATCGGGCGAGGGCACGCCTTCCCAGCGCAGCACATCGCCACCGGTCGTGAGTTGCGCGGCGTCGCCGACGCCGTTGGCGGGCATGGTCCAGAGTTCGACCTCGCCGGATTGGTCTGAAAGCGTCAGCAGCGAAGTTGCATCGGGCATGAAGCGGGCATCGCGGTAGCGCACGCCGCCGCGGCGGGAGGCTTCAACCAGCCGCCCTTGCGAGCGCGGCGCGACAAAGACCTCGCCCCGCGCAGTCAGCGCCACGCGGTCGCCATCGGGCGAAATGTGCGCCGATGTCACGTAATCCATGGGTTTTTTCACCCATCGTTCGCGTGTCTGATCGAAATCGGTGCTGAGTTGAATGTCGAATTTCTGATCGCTGCCGCGCGCAATGTCGTACAGCCACAGGTCGGCGCCAAGCTGATACACGATTTTGCCGCCGGCGAGCGATGGCGATTTCACATCCAGCACGTCGTGCCTGGTGTGCTGCTTGAGGTCTTTGCCCTGCGGGTTCATTGACCAGATTTCCAGCGTGCCATCGCGATCGGTGTTGAAATACACGCGGCCCTTCCACCACATGGGCGCGGCGCTGATGCCGGCGTAATCGGCGGTCATTGCAATCGCTTCGGGCTCGCCCTCGACGAACCGCCAGAGGTTCTGCACGGTGCCGCCCTTGTACCGCTTGGTGTGGCTGCCCTGAAACGGCAGGCGCGTGAAGAAAAGCGTTTTCCCTTTTTCGTCGTACACGCCTTCAGCAGCCTGCGCGAGGGGAACGAGTTCGCGCTGGCCGGTGACGGAATCGATCAACATCAACTGCGCTGAAGGCAGCGTGGAGAAGCGCGCGGTTGACGCGATGACCTTGCCGTCTTTCCATCCGCACACGGTTGCGCGAGAGCCGTCCCACGTCATGCGCCGGGGCAGACCGCCTTCCATCGGCATGATGTACACCTCGGCGGGGCCTTCGTACTGCGCGGTGAAGGCAAGTTGCTTGCCATCGGAAGAAATGCTGGGCGAACCTTCATCGCCAAGGTGCGTGGTGATGCGCGTTGCGGACCCGCCGGCCGCGGAAACTTTCCACAGGTCGCCTTCCGCGACGAACACGATCGTCTGATCGTGCATGGTCGGTTGGCGATAATAGCCGCGCGGCGATTCCGCCCGTGCCGCTGCGGCGCACACCAAAACACATGCCAGTCCACGCTTGAGAATTGCGTTCACCGTTCAACCTCCTGCCGAAGAATAATGGTTTATACCACCCGGCGGCGCGTGCGTGGCAGTTCGCCATCGGTTTCGCATGCACGAGGCGGCGACAAATTCCTGCCGCTGCGCATGAGCCCGTTGATCGCGCAGCGACAATCCAAATCAAGAACCCTGACCGATGGCGATTGGGGCGCGGCTACTCAAGATATATCGCGACCTCATTTCAACCGATTGGAAAGGAAACAACCATGGTGATGAACAACCTGCACGATGTTCTGCTGGACACGATCAAGGACCTCTATCACGCCGAGAAACAACTCGTCAAGGCGCTGCCGAAGATGGCCAAGGGTGCGCACGCCGACGACCTTCGCGCCGCATTCGAGGAGCACCTGGAAGTCACCGAAGGCCAGGTCGAACGCCTGGAAGAAGTCTTCAATGAAATGGATGAATCGCCCAAGGCCAAGACCTGTCACGGCATGCTGGGCATCCTCGAGGAAGGCAAGGAGGTGCTTGAGAAGCAGAAGAACGGCAACCCGGCCGCACTGGACGCCGCGCTCATCGCCGCGGCGCAGAAGGTGGAGCACTACGAGATCGCCGCGTACGGCTCGGCCCGCGCGTTTGCGGAGACGCTGGGCATGAAACGCGTCGCGGAACTGCTTGAGCAGACACTTCAAGAGGAAGAGGACGCCGATGAAAAACTCAGCGATCTGGCCGAGTCGGAAGTGAACGAGGCCGCCGCGAGCGAAGAAATGGATGAGGAGGAGCAAGAGTACTCAACATCACCCACCAGCTCGCGCAGCTCTTCTCGCCAGCGATAAAACACGCGACACGAATTTCACGAAAGCGGCATGGATCGGCCACGAGCATGCCGCTTCGTTGTTGCGCGGAGTCAATTGTGCGCCGCGTAGGATGATGCG
Organism: uncultured Phycisphaerales bacterium; assembly: GCA_946886375.1. The sequence continues at coordinate 1,701 of CAMPIL010000233.1, read as the reverse complement.
GTATGCCACGTGCCGAGGCGTCCACGCGCGGGTTCCGCTGCCTGAATTGCGGCTACGATCTGCGCGCGGCCGAACCGGCCCGCGGTTATCGCTTGATCACCTGCCCCGAATGCGGCGAGCCCAATCAAGCCTCGGACCTGCATCACTATGGAATTCAGCCGCGCGCGATCCTCAAACTTCTCACGATCGAGTTCGGGCCCGCGCTTGCGATGATTGCATCGGTCTGGCTTTTCCTGCGGTGGACCAACGTGCACGCCATGCTTTGCCTGCTGCTCGCGCCCGGTGTTGTTCCCGTTCACGCGTACGTGGTCTGGCAGTTTGTCGCGGCGATGGTGCTGGTGCGGCGGAACAAGCGGCGACTGCAATGGGGCAGCGTCATTCTGGCCGTGACCCTCGACTCCGCCGCGTGCGTTCTCGTGCTTTGGTGGCTGATCTGAATCCACCGCGAGTCGGGCCGCATCCCCTACTTCCGTCCGCCCGGCCGTCGCTGCCAACTTTCGTGCAGCGCATCGTCAAACACCGTGACTTGCGTGTTCGCCAGCAGGCTTCGCGCCAGTTGGTCCATCAGCAGGCGTTCCTGCTGCAGCCGCACCATTCGTTCCAGCGAGGCGCTGGCGTCTTCGAGTTTGATACCATCACCCGCCACGCGCTTCACCAGCATGACGATCGCGTAACGGTCATCGATGAGCACCGGGCCGGACATCTCGCCGGGGTTCAGCGTCCACAGCGTCTGGCGAATTGATTCGGGGTAATTGGGATCGACGCGGCTGATGGGTTCAAGCAGCCCGCCTCGCGGCGCGCTTGAATCAACGGACGTTTCCACCGCAACATCCGCAAAACTGATGCCGCTGTTGACCAGGTTCAGCGCGGCTTGCGCTGCTTCAAGGCTGGGCAGAATCATGATGCGCGCCTGCCGCCGTGGGCCGTGCATCAGTTCGTGCATGTTGCGAACGGCTTCATCGTTGATGGTGACGCGATCCTTCACCATCGCGCGCAGGGCCGCGTTGCGGCGCATCAATGCGTCGAAGCGCAACTTGCCCAGTTTCTGCCTGCTGCGCAATTCATCGAGCAACTGAATGGCGTGGTTCGGATCGTCGCTGAGTGATTCCAGCAGCACGCGACGCTCCGCCGCAACACCATCAGGCGAAATCTTGTGGCCCGCGGCGGCAAGCGATTCCTCGATCCGTCGATCCAAAATCACTTCCTGCAACGCTTCCGCGCCGGCCAGCTCACTCAGCGTCGGCCGAAGTTCGCCCCAGCTGAGCGCTTTGCCGTTCACCAGCGCGGCCGGCCGGGCATCCACCAGCGTGGAGGGCGCATCAGTCGCGGGCACGACCTGTGGGGCGGCACGGGCCAGAGCGGGCATTCCAGGCGATGCACCATATGAATTCCCTCGGCCTTGAGGCGAATCCGAAGGCGTGGAACAACCGTACAACAGAGTGCCCGCAATCAGCGGCACGGCATTGGCGAATGTAATTCGGCGGACTAGCATGGCTCCTAGCCAACACCACAGCAGTGTTTCTGTCAACCAATCCGGGTTGAACAGCGTTGATTCCTCTCAATCGGTTATTTGATGGCCAAGACCAAAGTTCTCATCTGTCCATATTGCGGCGAAACCCAGCCGGCGGCGGAACGCTGCCGGGCCTGCGGCGGGTTGTTTGAACCGCTCAGCCGCCAGGCCACCCACAACGAAATGGGGCC
>CAMPIL010000232.1 GCA_946886375.1 uncultured Phycisphaerales bacterium | reverse complement strand
CCCTCACCTCGGCCCTCTCCCAAGGGAAGAGGGGGTTTTATCATCTGCGCTTCGTGCAGCAGTTCCGCAATCACCGCTGCATGCAATTCGCCGAATTGCCAAGCCAGTTTCGCGAAATCGCCAGCGGTCATCGGCATCTGCTCGGCTGCCGCTCGCAGAACGGGTCCGATATCCCCCAGCGGGCGGCTGTGATGATGCAGCAGCCGGGCCTGCATGTGCAGTCCGACACCATCAATTTGAACCAGCGAAGCGTCGATGCCGTCGATACTCGTGCCGGTCATCACGCCCACGGCATGACGGATTTGCGTTCGTTGCTTCGTCATCGCGTGCAATGTGATACCCTGAACGCGTGCTCAGCCGCAAGGGGCACATCCGGCGCGTTGCCTCCGCCACGCCGGGGGTCAATGGTTCTGGCTCTGAAGAATTGCCTTGAATGCCGACATGATTCTCCAACCCCTGACCACTGCATGATCAAACGCATTCTCGTCACTGGCGGCGCGGGTTTTCTCGGATCGCACCTTTGCGATCGGCTGGTGCAGCGTTCGCACGATGTCATCTGCGTGGACAATTTCTTCACCAGCCAGAAGGCCAACATCGAGCATCTGCTCTCGAAGCGCAACTTCGAGTTGATCCGCCACGACGTCACGCACCCGATCTGGCTCGAGGTGGATGAGGTGTACAACCTCGCCTGCCCGGCCGCGCCCGGCCATTACCAGTACAACCCGATCAAGACGACCAAGACTTCGGTCATGGGCGCGATCAACGTGCTTGGGTTGGCCAAGCGCACCCGCGCCAAGGTGCTGCACGCTTCCACCAGCGAGGTGTATGGCGACCCGACGGTTCACCCCCAGCCCGAAAGTTACCGGGGCAACGTCAATCCCATCGGGCCGCGCGCCTGCTACGACGAAGGCAAGCGCGCCGCCGAGACATTGATGTTCGATTACCACCGGCAGAACCGCGTCAACATCCGCGTGGTGCGCATCTTCAACACCTATGGCCCGCGCATGCACCCCTACGATGGCCGGGTCGTCAGCAACTTCATTCGACAGGCCATCGCAGGTGAAACCATCACGCTCTTCGGCGACGGTTCGCAGACGCGATCGTTCTGCTTCGTCGATGATCTGATCGACGGCCTGCTGTGCATGATGGACCTGCCCGATGGTTTCACCGGGCCGGTGAACCTTGGCAATCCGCACGAATTCACCATTCGCGAACTTGCCGAGCTGGTTGTGAAGTTGACCGGCTCCAAGTCAAAGATCGCCCAGGCGCGGCCGCTGCCTGAGGATGACCCGGTGCAGCGTCAGCCGGACATTTCATTGGCGAAACAGAAACTCGGATGGGAGCCGAAGATTCCGCTGGAGGAAGGACTCCGCCGCACGATCGAATGGTTCCGCGGGATTGATTTGTCCGCCTATCGCCCGCCGACGCCGAACTTCTAAACCCAGATGTCGCCGGGTTCAGGGTTTAGGGATTAGGCGGCGCGTACCGCGCTGCGAATCTCGCCACCACCCTCAAACCCAATCCCCAATCCCGTTCTGTCATCTGTGTCCATCTGCGTTCATCTGTGGATCAAAATTTCTTTCTCTGCGTTCCTTGCGGCTGTGAGTGAATCCAAGTCACGGCGACGACGCCTGCAACTGCTTGAGCATCTCGCGGCCTTTTTCGTGATTGGGCGCGATTTTCAGCAAGTTCTGCAATTCGGCGATTGCCTCGGCATTGCGATTCTTCCGCGCCAGATTTACCGCCAGTCCGTAACGAGGATTGGGCAGGTTTGGATCAAGTTCAATCGCGCGGCGATAGTGGGTGATAGCGTCGTCCAAACGCTCCAGCCGGCCGAGCACCAGCGCGAGATTGTTGTGCGTCTGGGGCTGATTCTCATTCAACGCCAGCGACACGACCAGATGCTCCAGCGCGATGCGGTTGTCATTGGCCTGCAGCGATTCGACGCCGGCGGCGGCATGAAACTTCGCGTCGTACTCGCCAAAACGCGCTTCATCCATCCACGCGTCAATGAGTTCCTGTGTTCGGCCGGTCTCCCGCAGCGCCAGCCGCAGGTTGGCGCGCGCCCCCTTGCTCAATGGATCAAGGCGGACCGCGTTGCGCAGGTACGGCAGGGCGTCCTCCGCTTTGCCCAGATCGCGCACCAGGACCAATCCGTAATTGCCGTTCGCAACTGAACTGGAGGGATCTTTGGCGACGGTGTAACTCCACTGCGAAGCGTTGTCGCGCCAGACGCCGCACTGCTTCCACGTCAGGCCGGCGAGCACGGCGACGACTGCGCATCCTGCAATCGCAACAGCCGCGCACGCGCCTCGTCGAGCGCCGTTGCGGCACACCACCCACGCCACGCCTCCGGTCAGCGCGATCATGATTCCGATCGAGGCAAGGTAACTGTACCGGTCGGCGACCAGCTGCGGGCCGTTCTGGAAAAAGCCCAGCACCGGCCCAAGGAACACCGCGTACACCAGCGCGGCCGCCATCGCCCAGGGCCAGCGCGAGCGCAACAGGAACAGGATCACGACCGCTGCAAGCACAATCGCGAAGGCGATGACGAATCGCGTTTCCGTCGGATTCAGCGGCACGCGAAGCTCATACAGCGGCAGAAGATTCGTCGGCGCGATCGTCTTCCACAGATAAAAAACCAATCCGTAGAACGCCTGCGCAATTCGCGCTTCCATCGAGTGCCAGTGCAGGGGATACAGCCACTGGTTCGCAGACTGACCGGCGGTGACGATCGCGCTGAATGTGACAGCGGCGATGAAGAACGGCAGTTTTTCGAGCCAGATTGTTCGTGCCGCAGGCGTGAGCCAGCCGGCCCCGGCCCGGCCCAGCCTGCGCAGCGGATACCAGTCAAGCACCAGCAGCGCGACAATCAGCGGCGCGCCGGACACTTTCGCCAGCAGCGAGACAACAAACACCGCGCAGGAAATCCCGATCCATCGCCAGCGGTTGGGTTGATCCGGTCTCACCGCGCGCAGGTAGCACAGCACCGTCAAGAGCAGGAAGAACGCGCTGACCAGATCGCGGCGTTCGGTCACCCATGCGACGTTTTCCACCCGCAGGGGATGCACCCCAAAGATCGCTGCGGCAAAGACGGCCGCGCCGTGCAACGTCCACGATCGATGCGACGGCCGCCCCGTCCACGCCCAACTCAGCAGTCGCAACGCAAGCAGGTATATCAATACCGCATTGACGGCGTGAATGATGTTGTTGGTGAGGTGATAGGCGCGCGGGTCCATGCCGTAGCCGTTAGCGGGATGTTCGCCGAACGCCTTGCCGCCCCAGAGCCAGTCGAACGCAATGGTCAGCCACGTCACGGGCTGGTAGTGGCCCATGTGGAAAGTCGTGAACATCCACGTGATCTGCGGCCCGCCGAAGCCGCGGAATTCGGTGGTTTCAAGGAACGCCTTGCGGTCATCCCAATCCAGGAATTGGTTGTGCAGCGCGGGCAGAAATGCGATGAATGTGACGGCCGCGACAGCGAACGCAAAGGCCACCGTGGTCCGGCGGTTCACGGCGATCGCTGGCGTGGATTGCGTTGGTGCAGCGGATTGCGTCATTGCACAGGCCCAAAGACTAGCCCGGACCGCATGCGCTCGCCAGCCCCGATGCGGAGAACCGCACCTCTGCGGGAATCAAGGCGATGGCCGCTCCAATTGTTCCAGCAGGTTTCGGGCTGCGGCGTGGTCGGGCGCGATCCGCAGCAGTTCACGCAGTTGGGCAATCGCTTCCGGAACGCGGCGATGCCGCGCCAGCGCGGCTGCAAGATCAAATCTCGGATTGGGCTGAGCCGGATCGAGTTCGATTGATTTCACATAGTGCGTCATGGCTTCATCCGCACGCCCCAGACGCTCCAATGCGATGGCGAGGTTGTGCTGCGTGGAGGCCTGGCGCGGATCGAGCATCGCAGACACCGTGAAGTGCTCAGCCGCCCGCGCGGCATCCTTGGCCTGCAGCGCGTTCAGGCCTTGGGTGAAGTGGTAGTGCGCGGTGTACTCGCCGAAGCGAGCCTCATCAATCCACGCCGCCACGACGTCCTGCGTCTTGCCTGTTTCGCGCAGCGCGCGGCGCAGGTGCTCGCGATACATCTTGAAATACGGATCGATCTCGATAGCGCGGCGGAAGTAGGGGATGGAATCGGAAACTTCGCCTTCCATCGCCAGCGCGATGCCGAAGTTGTCGTGCGCAACCGCGCTGCCGGGGTCTTTCTGCAGCACATGGGACCACAGCGTGTGCGTCGTGCGCCAGATTTTGCACTGCTGCCACGTCAGCGCGCCAAGCCCAAGGCAGATCGCGCCCGCACCGATCACCGACACAACCGTGCGGGCGCGGGTCGGCCGCAACGTCATGAACCACACAGCCGAACCGGCGACGAGGATCACGATCCCGATCGAGGGCAGGTACGAATAACGATCAGCCACAATCTGCGGTCCATTCTGAAACAAGCCGAGGACCGGCCCCAGAAACGCCGCGTAACAGATCATCGCAACCGCGAGACCGCGCCGCTTTCCCCGGACAGCGAGCGCAGCGACCGCGAGAACTCCGACGGCGACCATTGCCATCGCCCCGATGAACCGCGGTTGGGCAATCACCATTGGCCGGTGCAGTTCATACAGCGGCAGCAGTTCAAAGGGCGCATAGGTTTTCCACAGGTAAAAGGCCAGTCCGTAGCACATCTGCACCAGGCGCGCTGGCAGCGGATGCGCTTCGAGCGGATACAGCCATTGGTTCTCGGCTTGTCCCTTCACTGCGATGAAGGCGAACACAAGCGCGACGAGCGCGTACAGGCACTTTTCCATCCAGACCGAACGCCGCGTGTGCGTGGCTGTTCCCGCCGACCGCCGCAACGGATACCAATCCAGCGCGATCAACGCAGCGACCAGCGGCACGCCGGAGACTTTCGCCATCAATGAAACGACGTACAGGATCAACGACACGCCAATCCAGCGCCAGCGTCGTGCTCCGTTTGCCTCGACAGCGTGAAGATACGCCAGAACCGTCAGCAGCAGAAAGAGCGCACCGACAAGATCGCGCCGCTCGGTGATCCACGCCACGTTCTCGACCCGAATCGGATGCAGGCCGAAGAGCAGCGCCGCGATCGCTGCGCCAATTTGAATCGCCGGATCGCGCGCCGTTGGAATTCCGTTCTTCGCCCACGACAAAATGCGCAACGCCAGCAGGTACACAAGTGCGGCGTTGATTGCGTGCAGCAGGTTGCTGGTGATGTGAAACGCGCGCGGGTCCATGCCCGGGCCCCACGTCGGATGCGCGCCAAAGACCCGCTGGCCCCATTCGCAATCCCACCCCAGCGTCAGCCACGCGATCGGCTGGTAATGGCCGGAGTGGAACGAAGTGAACATCCATCGCAGGTTGTCCCAGCCCAGCCCGCGAAAGTGGGGGTTGTTGGTGAAATTGACATCATCATCCCAGGCGAGGAACTGGTTGGAGAGCGCGGGCCAGAACGCGATGAAGGTCGCAGCCGCGATGAGAAAGGCCAACAGCCACGGCGGCTGCGTGCGATGGACGATCACTGGAGGTTTCGCCTTTGCCATCGCGAACCGGAGATTAGCCGCTGGTTGCTGCTCTGCCAACGTTCGGGCTTCGACTTGACCACCCGGACAGGCCCGGCTGTCGGGCAAAAACCGGCTGAGAGAATTTCGCTGGAATAACCCAAATTTCTACCGAACTCGCCTTGCGTCTGCCGATATGCACGTTATCCTATCATAACCCGAACATTGACCCCGCAAAAGGATACAGATATGGTGAGTGCAACAAACGGACGCCGCAGCGTCACAGATGGTTCAGCGAAGTCTCTTGACAAAGGATCGACCACCATGGCAAGCACGATCGTTGAGGATAAGGGCCGCCTGCAGGCCTTGGAGCGGACGCTGGGACAGATTGAAAAGGCGTTCGGCAAAGGCTCGATCATGCGGCTGGATGGCGACGCCACCAACGCCATCGTCGGCATTCCGACGGGCGCAT
>CAMPIL010000231.1 GCA_946886375.1 uncultured Phycisphaerales bacterium | reverse complement strand
CAGCGCCGCGGCGCGCGGCGCGTTCGTGTTGATCTCGGCCGGCCCTGATGGCATCTATTTCTCTCGAACCGACGGACCGGGCAAAGCAGCCCCTATTGCCGACGCCAACATTCAGAACATCATCAATCCCGGCCCGCGAATCTTTGAAGACTTCGACGACGTCCGCATTTACAGCGGCGGGTGATGCCGCGGGAAACTCTCATGCACCACGCACCGCAACCATCATCCGCCCATTGCACGAGACCTGACGCAGCGCGCGCGTTCACCATCGTTGAACTGCTGATGTCCATGGCGATCATCTTTCTTCTGATCGGTGTGGCGTTCTACGCGCTGCAGTCAGCGCGGCGTTCAGGCAGCCGCACCGAGACCCTCAACGCCCTGCGGCAAATGTCCCGCGCCTACAGCGCGTACGCCGACGATCACAAGGGACACTTCATGCCCGGCTACGTTGACGCAGCGATGATCGGCACGGGGCCGAATCAACTCGATCTGAAAGCGACACTTCCGACCGGTCAGGACCTCCAGCCGGCCGACGTATCGTCATACGTTTGGCGCATGGCCCCGTATCTCGATCATGCGTGGAAGACGTACATGGTTGATTACAGGGACTCAGGTTTGGATGGCCGATTCATCGAGGAATATTCCTGCGGCAACTACGTTTGCGGCGGAGGATTGCCCAACGGCGTGTTTGGCCCGCACAACTTGACTGGACCAAACGTTGGCATCGCGCTTCGTCCATCATTCGGCCTCAACTCAATCTACCTGGGCGGCGATACAGCGCATGGCGACGTTTCCGCGAGTCCTTGGGCGGTGACGTGGCCACCCACGCTGAACTCTGCCAGCGTTGCAGCGATGCGAATGTCTGAAGTTAAATCGCCCGCCAAGATCATCGTCTTCGCGCCGGTGCGGGCTGGCAACTCCGATACCTTGATGGGAACCCTTCAGACCAGCGCCGAACTGGGGTATCCGGTGTTGACCCCGCCGTACGCCAAGTTTGACAAGACAACGCAGGCAGCGTCATCGCCGCACTGGCGATTCACATCGATCGCGACGACAGGAATCGAGTTGCAGGGTTCGGCCGCGGCAGCCACAACGGGCCTTCCACTCGATCGATTGAATGACCACAAGATCGCCACCTCGCATCTCGACGGCAGCGTGACGACCGAAGAATTGGAAGGCATCGGCCCCAGCAACAACAACGCGGCGACCCGCATGTCGCGCTGGTCGCCGTTTGCGGTGGGCAACAACTAAGCGCGCCAACCATGAAGCCCTCTCCCGCTGGGAGACGGTTGGTGAGGGCGCGCACGACGTAGTCGCCACGGCTTACAGATGCCTCCAACATGCCCTCACCCCCAGCCCCTCTCCCAAAGGAGAGGGGAGCATGCCCATTCTCAGGCGTTCCAAAAAGCACGACGCGGCGGCTCACCCCTGCTTAAGAAACAATGCCTTGGCTGGCGAGCAGTTCCAGAAGTTTGCACACCGATTGCTCCACGCTCAGGTCGTGCGTTTTGAGGTGAAGTTCCGGACGCTGCGGCGCCTCGTACGGATCATCGATGCCGGTGAATCCCTTCAATTCACCCGCGCGGGCCTTCTTGTACAAGCCCTTGGGATCGCGCTGCTCAGCCACGTTGATGTCGCAATCGACATACACCTCAATGAAGGGCAACTTCGCGTCCTCGTGCAACTTGCGCACTGAATCGCGGTCGGCCCGATACGGACTGATGAAACTGGTGATGGTGATGATGCCTGCGTCGGCGAACAGTTTGGCGACTTCGCCGATGCGGCGAATGTTCTCGGCGCGGTCGGCGGCGGAGAACCCCAGGTTCTTGTTCAGCCCCATGCGGATGTTGTCGCCGTCAAGCCGATAGGCGTGCCGACCGCGCTGCACGAGGACCTGCTCCAGCGCGACGGCGATGGTGGACTTGCCCGAAGCGGACAAGCCGGTCATCCACAGCGTGACGCCTTTCTGCCCGAGGCTGCGGTGGCGCTCCTCGCGCGTGACGGTTCCTTCGTGCCAGGTGATGTTGGTTGCGATTTGTTGTGCCATGGTTTCTTCCGAGATAAGGAGAAATGATAATCAGATTGCTGCTGCGTGCAGGAACGAATACTCCAGCCCCGTCGATGAAATGTGGAAGATACGGTAGCCGGCGTCCTGAAGCATCCGCACGCATGCGCGCGTCTTTTCCAGCGACGGCCGGTCGCCCGGGGCGTGATGAAACTCCACCAGCAACTGCGTGGCGAGAATCTTCGACTGAATGATGTCCGTCAGCGCAGCGTATTCGGCCCCTTCAATATCCATCTTCAGCACATCCAGTTGCGCATGCCCAAGTTCGCGCATGATGGTGGACAGCCGCTGCACCTTGCATTCGACTGCGTCCGCGCCGGTCTGCTCCTGCCCGCTGATGCGATAGGATGCGAAATCCGCACGCGGCAGGACGAAACGCGCCACGCCGTCGTATTCCGCCAGCCCCACGTTGTGAAAGACGAACTGCGTTGGCAGGACCTGCGATTTGATCCACTTCATGGATTTGGGCGTGGGATCAAACGCATGCACCGTGGTGCCGAATCGCTGGATCATGGCGAGATCGAATGAGATGTCCTCGCCCACGCCGAAGCCGTACACGGTGGAATCGCGCGCGATCAGGTCCGGGCACACGGTCCACCCGCCGTATTCGCTGCCCAGATGCACGGTGTGGCGGCGGATTTGCGGCTGAAAGGCCACGTCGCGGCCGAGCCATTGGTTCACCCGGCGCTTGGCCGGCCGCAGCAGGCGTTTGATCGAGCGGCTCACCGCCATGATCGAATCTCGCCGGCTGCTGGTGATGGTGACATGGACGATGGTTTCCTGAACGCGCCTGCACGAATCGCCGACGGCCGCGCGCCAGCCGCCAAGGGCGGAAGGTTATAGCACGACGTTGACGGCTTGCCCATTTTTTCGGACCCCGCTGCGGCCGCCGCAACAGCCCTTTTTACCAAATTCTGGGTGGTTTCAGTTCTGAAGCGGCCTCTCAGGAGGTACATTTCATGTCGGGAAACTGCGTCACCGTGTCCGGCCCGGAACTCGCTTCGAACACCGGCCGCGATCGGCACGATATGGATGGTACCCCGCGACGAACGAAAGGTCATGGCCAATGCAGCGAAGGATCATTCTGTTTGAACTCAACGAGGTCCCCTTCAAGGTGGTGGACCAGTTCACCAAGTGGCGGCCGGATTCGACGCTTGCGCGCAAACTGCCCGCGTGCAACCAGTACCAGACGCACACGCAGGAAATCAGCGACCTTTCGCCGTGGATCACCTGGCCTTCGGTCCACCGCGGCGTGAACGATGAGCGGCACATGATCCAGAACTTCGGGCAGGACCTCGCCGAAGTTGACAAGCAGTTCCCGCCGCTGTGGGACATCCTCAGCAAGAACGGCGTCAGCGTGGGCATTTGCGGAACGCTGCACACCTACCCCATGCCCGAGGACCTGACCAATTACAGTTTCTACCTGCCCGACACGTTCGCGGCGGGTTCAGAGTGCTTCCCCAACAAACTGAGCCTGTTTCAGGAATTCAATTTGCGCATGGCGCGCGAATCGGCGCGCAACGTGGCGCGCGGCGTGCCCTGGATGGCCGCGCTGCGCATGCTCGCGCACGCGCCGGAACTTGGCTTCAAGTTGCAGACATTGGGCACCGTCGCGGGCCAGTTGCTTTCGGAGCGCGCCCAGAAGTGGCGCACCGTCCGCCGCCGCACCTATCAATCGGTATTGGCGTTTGACATCTTCATGAAGCAACTGGAGACGACCAGGCCGGCGTTTTCTTCGTTCTTCACCAATCACGTCGCGTCGTCCATGCACCGGTTCTGGGCTGCGATCTTCCCCGATGATTACGACCAGGTTGGCTACAACGAGGAATGGATCAAGACCTATCGCTACGAAATCGACTGGACGATGCGCAAGGCTGATGAATTCTTCGCGCGGCTGGTGAAGTTCGCGGACCGCAATCCCGAATACCAGATTTGGCTCACCACGAGCATGGGCCAGGCCGCGACGGTCGCCGAGCCGCTGGAAACGCAGTTGTACATCAAGGATTTAGCCAAGTTCATGGAAGTGCTGGGCTTTGATGCGAACCAGTGGTCGCAGCGCCCCGCGATGCTTCCGCAGTGGAACCTCTTTGTCTCGCCCGGCGGGGAAACGCGCTTCCGCGAAGCCATGGGCAAACTGCAGGTCGACGGCAAGCCGGTCAACTTCCGCGAGCGCGAGCGCGGATTCTTCAGCATCGACATGGGGCACAAGAACCTTTACAAAGGCCCTCAAACCGCAGTCTTCGACGGGCAGCCGATCGCGTTCGCCGACCTTGGCCTTCACAATGTCGAAATCGAAGATAAATCCGATGCGAACGCGTATCACATTCCGCAAGGCTGCCTGATCATTTACGATCCGAAAAACGCGGCGCCCAAGCCCGTTCGGCCGGACATTTCCACACTGGAACTCGCGCCCGCGATTCTGAAGAATTTCGCCGTGCGCATTCCGGAGTACATGTCCGCGCCCAACACGCTGGCGGCTGCGGTTTGAAATCTGGCCTGCAAGACAACTCGCGTGTCCAGTGAAATGATCACCAACTGCCCGCGCTGTGGGCGCGATCTGTGACTAGCCTTTCCGTTCACCATGCCGTCCGCCGCCAATTCCTCCGCGTCAACGCCCCCCCCGCGTCGCCGGCTTCGACGGCTCTCGCCGGGGCCAACACGCTCACGAGCCATTACACCGACTACTTCGCCACGCCGCAGCAGTTGGAGTGGTACCGCGTGATGGCGGTGGACAAGGCCGGCAACATCGCATCGATCTGCGCTGACGTGCCGCACGAAAGCATTCTCGATATTGGCGCGGGCGACGGCGCGGTGCTTCATCGGTTGAATGAAATCGGCTTCGGCTCGCGCCTGTTCGCCATCGACATCTCCGATTCGGGTCTGGCGGCGCTGCGAAGCAAATCGTGGAATCGGCTGGTCGAATGCAAGCGATTCGACGGCTACAACGTGCCATACCCCGATCAGTCGTTCGATCTCGCGGTGCTGAGTCACGTCGTCGAGCACGTGGAGCATCCGCGATTGCTCTTGCGCGAAGCGGCCCGCGTGGCCCGGCACGTGTATGTGGAAGTGCCTCTTGAGTTCTGCTGGAACAACCGCCGCATGAATCGCGACTTCAAACTCGATGCGACAGGCCACATCAATTTCTACAATTCCGATCTGATCCGCCTGCTGGTGCAGTCTTCAGGATTGAAAGTGCTGCGGCAGGAGATCCGCCACTTCACCTCCAAGGCGTACACGCACAACCGCGGGCCGCGCGGCAGGATCAATTACTGGATCAAGGAAATCGCGTTCCGCATCCACAAGCGTTTCGCGAGCAAGATCTTCAACTATCACTGCGGATTGCTGTGCACGCGCGAAGCCGCGTGAGCCGAAACCGCACTCCGAATCGTCTAAGAGTCAGTTTTTTCGCCCACCAGGAAGGTCTTGTTGCACCCGATTGTCGACCACCGAAACCAATGTTGATCGAGCATTCTGCCCAGCGCGCTTGCGATCACGCCATTTGGAATGAAGCGCCGGACGTATTCTTCGCCGCGGTAACTGAACTCTGAATACCGGGTCGCATGCACGACCTTGAATCCATGCAACGGCATGGTGGCCACCAACTCGTTCTTCGTCATCAACTGCAAGTGCGTGAAGTTCACAATGTGTCCAAGCGCCTTGACCCGGCGCCGGCTCGATAGGCGCGACATGACTCGAAACACCGTCGTCATTCGTGAGGGGGACGGTATTTCAATGACGATCTTCCCGCCCAACTTCAGCAGGGAACGAAGCCGAATCAAAAATTCCTTGTGCGGCCAAACGTGCTCGAACACGTCCCAAAGTGTGACCGCATCGAATTGACCGTCGAGGTCCGGCGTCAATTCCGACACCCACTTGACTCCGGCCTGGGCCAATCGATTCTGATTCACATCGCTGATTTCCTGAAGCCACGCCTCGTACCCCGCATCTGCGGCTTCGATGGCGAAAGCGCCATTTCCGCCGCCGACATCAATGACTC
>CAMPIL010000230.1 GCA_946886375.1 uncultured Phycisphaerales bacterium | reverse complement strand
CCGGCCCGTTCGATGTACACCTTGCCCGGCCCGTTGACCAGAATGTCGCTGATGGTCGGATCGCGCAGGAATTCCTCCAGCGGACCCAGGCCGAAAATCTCGTCCATCACATCGCGCAGCAACTGACGCTTTTCAGGGGCTGACAGCGGCGTGCCCTGATCGTTCAGCAGCGAGTCCACGCGGCGCGAGCACTCTGCGTGAAGTTGCTCGACCGGCAACCGCCGGGCCTCGTTGAGGTCCAGCGTCTCCAGAAGACGCCTGTGCACTCGCGTACGAATATCCAGAAGATTCGAGGCGCCCGCCATGTTCCGCCCTCCACGTTCACCAGAATTGAAGTTGCTCTTGTCCATAAGAAAGGATCAGCGATTGTTGACCAATCGATGCTCCGAGTTCATGCTCCTGCGCCTGCGTGAACGGCTCCGACCGCGCTTGAACGCAACGACCGCGCCAGCACCTGAATGTCGGCTCGCAGTCCCGAACGCGGCGAACTGTCCGCCAGCAGTTTTCCGAAGTTGATGCTCGCCAGCACGCCCTTGTAATCGTTGCTGAGATGTCCGATGCGAGCGCACCCAATGGCCCGCTGCGCATCGTCCATGGAAATCATTTCCCGCCGACCGCGATAGCGGCTGATCAGCGGAAGAATGTGGTCCTGCTGCACGCCGCGGCTGGCCAGGGCGGCGTACATGGAGCGGGCGACGCGAATGTGCTCGACCGTCATCTCCAGAACGATGTACGTCATCACGCTGGCGGTGGCCAGTTTCGTCGCGATTTCCGTGGAGGCGCGCGGCGCGTCCACCACCGTGAACGAGTAGGTTTCACGAACCATCACCAGCGCGCGGCCCAAAAGCAAGTACGCCGGAGTGGCCGTACTTTCCAATACCACCGTTGCTGGGCTGGCCAGCACGTGAAGGTGCTCGTTGTGCGAGAGGGCCGTGGAGCGGATAAGTTGGGCATCGATGCGATCGCCGTCGGCCAGCACGTCGGCCACGCCGTACTGGGCCGTGATTCCCAGGTAACCCGATGCTGCGCCGTAATGACAATCCATGTCGATCAACAGCGTTGGCGAATTGACCAGCAAATGAAGTTCATTGGCAAGATTGATGGCGAAGGTGGTCGCGCCGCATCCGCCTCCGGCCGACAGCACCGTCACGATCGATCCATGCCAGCCGTTGCGGCTGGTGGTGGTGGGCGTGAGGCGGACCAGCGCCGGCAGCAGGTCGGACTTGATCTTGTCCTTGGCCATGAAGTGGCGCACGCCCGCCTGCATCGCCTGCAACATCAGGTCGCTGCGCTGCTCGCTGGACAGCACGATGAACCGCGTGCCCGCGTGGCGATTGATGATCGACTCGAGTTCATTGAGCATGCGGACGGGCTGCGGATCAATGTCCACGACCACAGCCGGCGCCCGGTTCCGCTCAAGCACGACGAGCAAATCGTCGAGGTCGCGGCAGATTGTCCGCGCAGCGCCGTCACCGCTCGTGCTGATCACGTCCGCCACTGCCTTGGCAGTTTGCGGTTCCTGGGTGACGATCAATACTCCTGCGGGACTGGTCATGAAAATGCTCAATGAGATGCGTTTGTGGCCGGCGTGACGTCGGCGGCAGATTCGCTCACCGCCGGCGCCTGTTCGTGCGTGGTCCACGCGCCCGGACCATAGAGGCGGTTGAGGCCCTTTTCTCTCAGCCATACCGCATCGGCCGGAGCCAGCGGCTTGCGCCGGCCTTCGATACGGCCGTCAATGTACAGTTCCCAATCGCTCGGATCAACGTACGTATCGCCCGGCACTGTTTCGGTGGCCAGGTTCACGTTGGAGGGCTCGACCAGCGACGCGGTCACAAGAACGATCAGTTCCGTCTCGCCGTTGGTGTAACGAACCGATCGGACCAGCGTGCCGAGAATCGGGATGTCGCCCAGAAGCGGAATGCGTGAGTTGCGCGCGCTGGTGGTCTGATTCAGCAGACCCGCCATCGCAAACGTCTGGCCGCTGTGCAGTTCCAACGTGGTTTGGGCGCGGCGGGTCAGAAGCGACGGAATGCTGAAGCCCTGAATTTCCACTGCTCCGAAATCCGAAAGATCGCTGACTTCCGGCGCCACGAGAAGCCGAATGCTGTTGTCGCCCAGCACGGTCGGCCGAAACGCCAGGCGCACACCGAATTCCTTGTATTCAATGGTCACGGCGTTGCCGGCATTGCCGCTGCCGCCTTGGATGACCGGGACGGGGAATTCACCGCCGGCGAGGAAACTGGCCTCTTCGCCGCTCATCGCCACGAGCGTTGGCTCAGCGAGAATGCGGACGTATTGGTTTTCAGCCAGCGCCTGCAAAAAGATGCTGAGGTCTGAACCGGGGAACTGGCCCACGAACGTTGTCGCGCTGGCGAAGTCGACGATCTCGCCGAAAACGGGCGGGCGCACCAGCGCTGAACCAGCGTTTGGCAGTGACGCCAATTTCACGCTGCTGCCGTTGTACACCAAGTTCACGCCCAGCGTCTTCACCGCTTCGCGGCTGACTTCGGCGACGCGCACGTGCAGCAGAACCTGCTGCACGCCGGCGAGGGTCGTGGTGTCAAGGTACTTGATTCCATAAGCCGTAAGCACCGCGCGCAGGCGGGCCACGTCATCGGCCCGGCGCATTTGGCCGCTGATGATCACCATGTCGCGCGATTGAAGCACTTCGAGTTTGGCTCTCGGGAACAATTTGCCCAGTTCATCGCGGATGTACCCAAGGTCCACCACAACAGTGACGCGGGCGTGCCAGACTTCTTCACTTTCGCTCCACAGAATCAGATCGGTGCTGCCCAGGGCATTGGCGGTCAGCAGGATCTGCTTGGGCGTGAGAACCTGGACGTCTGCGATGTCCGGATTGGTGACTGACACCCGAGCCACGGCCCACGGTGCATTGATCACCGTGGAAGTGCCCACGCTGACCTCCATTCGCTGCACATCTTCCTGGGAAGTCATGTCCGGAAGCGCGGCGGCCGGTCGGACGTCTCCTCTCACGGTGTGTGCAAGGCCGAGACTGAGTGCAAGGGCAAGACATTGTGCGACGGTGACCGTCTTGTAGGCGAACATCACTGGGCGTACCTCCTGAGAGGGAACATGCAAGGCTGATGCTGGGACAAACTGACGAGTCGAAGCAAGTGACTAGCGATCGATCGGGTGCAGTGCCCTGTTCCGCCACAAGTCGGTTCCGGCCTGACGCGAAAATGTCTTCTCAATGCGCGCTGTCTTCAACAGGCATTGGGAATTTCTGAACTTCTTTGATGCTGCCGCGAAGGATCGTCGTGCTCCACAGCGGCAATTCCTTGGGCGGCTCGGGCGTGGACGAAACCGCACCCGACCCGGACGGTTGCGAAGGCAGCATGGGCGGCGCCAACGCCACCATTCCCGTTTCCTGCGCAGCGAGTTTTCGAATGCGCTCGGCAAGATCCTTGTTCAAGTCGCTGATCCGCGTGCCGGTGACGTTCGCCATCTGCATATCAAGGGGATTGCGAAGCGACAAGGAAATCTTGCCGTTGGTGGACGCCAGTTGCAAAGCCTCCGCCTGGGCGGTGTTCACCATCAGCGTGACCATGCGGTTGCGACGGCCGTTCGCCTCGACCTCACCCTGGGCCTTTTCATCATCGACGATGGAACGCCCGCCGACGTCGAGCACCTGCAGGCCCTGAAGCAGCGTGACCGAAACGACTTCGGCGGAACTGCTTCCATCAATGGAAGGGAAGCGGAACGATGCGACCACGTCGACAATGCTGCCGGGGTACAACAAGTTCTCAATCCCCGAATCGTCTGTGAGCAGAACGCTCATCGCGCGGCTGCCTTCGGGAATGGTGACAGCCAGTTGCACGCCGGATTCAGATGAGGCGAACTGCTGCGAGGTGAACGGCTGGCCCGCAAGCACGGGAACGCGCAGCGGCCGGCCGATGACCTGAGCGGTGCTGGTGAACGTGTTGGCTGGCGCTTCGATGCGCTTCACGGTTTGCGTGGCAACGGATGCCGAATCAACCAGGCTGTTGGCGGGCAACGCGCGCGCCGCCACCATGATTGTGATTTCCGCGCTCGCTGCATCATCAACGCCGGGTTTGACGATGTCCGTGCGCAACGTGACGGCAAGCACTGCTGCCGACACCGCCGCGATCAATCCGACGAAGACGAGGCCGACAATTGTCCACTTCATAAAGCCCTCACCTTTCTAACCTGTGCGGCAACTTGAATGAAGCCGCGTACTTCTGCGTTGGGTGGTTATCGTACTGTGAACTGCAAACGGATGAAAGATCGAACACGCCCCCGAGCATGCCGGTGCGAAGCGTGTTTTTATCGCCCTTGAGAGAAAATTCTCAGATCAGGCGTCTATGCCGTTTTGCGCCGTGGTGAACACGCCGCTGACCCAAGCGCCGACCGCCGCGATCGCGCCGATGACGCCAAGCACCATCAGCCCAACCAGGATCGCATACTCGACAGCCTCCAGCCCGTGGTCATCCTTGAGAAAACTTCTACGGGCGTCACGCTTTGACGGCATGGTCCTGAACTCCTTAAGGGTTGTGATGGATTCACGTCTAGGGCCCCTCCCTCGCCATGACCATCTTTGCGTCAATGTTGGCCGGGACCGGAATGAGCGGCATGTGCAATCCGACTGCGGCATAGTTGATTCGAACAGTGACGGTGTATGAAGCGCCGGGGGTCAACAGTGCCGGATTCGACAACCCTGGCGTGGTGTAGTGCGTATTCAATTGCATGTTGCCCAGCGCCATGGCGTTTTGAATGGTGGTATTCACTTGCGCCAAAGTGCCATCGGCCCGCGCGCCAACTCTCGCCCCCGCGCGGGCGGCGTTGGTGGCGTGGCTGAGTTTCATGAAGAGCCAGCCGTATTCGATGATGCCGGTGGTCACGATCAACAACAGCGGCAGGGCGATTGCCACTTCGAGGATTGCTGCACCGCGGCGGGTGCGTTTCTTTTTCTTTGAACTCATGCTTGCCATAGCAGCACTCCGACCGCAGCAGCGCAGGTGCCGGCACAGATTGCCAGGCCATAAGGCATGGTGAGCATCGGCTCCGCCGAGGTCTCGGGGGAAAGCGATCCGACGAACTTTCTGCGCGTCAGGGCGGTCATGAAAAGTCCTTGCGTCATGCCAGCCACATTTATCGACACTTCGCGCGTCCGCTTGCGAATGATGGCGATCATGATCGCCAGGACAATGCCCGCCACCGCCACGCAGGCTAAGGCGGCAAGGCCGTTGATCAAACCAAGCCAGGAGCCGATCGCGCCCATGAGTTTGGCGTCGCCAGCGCCGCCCTGGGCGAAGAGGAACAGAAGAATGTATGGAACAGCCAGCACGATGCAGGCCGTAAGGCTATCGGCCACGCCTGCCAAGCCGGCCTGTGAACCAGCAAAAATCAACCCGCTGCCAAGGAGCGGAAATGTCAAGTAGTTCGGAATTCGTCGCCAGGCAAGATCAGTGCATGCTGCAATCAGCGATGCGCCGACGACAACTCCCCACTGCAGCAACGGCGACCCTTGCTCCCAAAGTGTTACTGCCCACACATCGCACCTCCTTGGCGACTCACATCCAAGAGATGAAGGTTCCGGGCGGCTTGCGCCGCCCGGAACCATGTTCGAACAGATCAAGAACGGCGATTACACGCCCAGGCCGGTCTGCAGGCTCTGGAAGCGGCCAGAAACCCAACCACCGATCGCAGCGACGCTGCCGATGACAGCGACCACGATGAGGCCGAGGATGATGGCGTATTCGACGGTTTCAAGACCCTGATCTTCGGAAACGAAACGCTTGATGGTGCTCATGACTTGCTTTCCTTTCACTCTTGTCTTGCCTCGAAGTGAGGCGTTTGTGCTGGTTCCCACGCATGTGAAGTTCTGTTGCCTGACCGGTTCCGGCGACCAGCGAACGCCGGAAACCAACACTTTGGTCAACTGGGCAACCTCCCATCCAGATTTTGACGACCCCCATCCCTTCGCATCATGGCGATTCAGCTGAGCGGTCCCCACGACAATCTTGGTCACCATCAGCCTACAGCAAATCTCCATACATGCAAGCAAAAAATCACACTCGGCACTAGCATTTGCCGAGAGTACAGGTAAACTCTGCACTGTAT
>CAMPIL010000229.1 GCA_946886375.1 uncultured Phycisphaerales bacterium | reverse complement strand
CCAAGCGGCTCCGAGCCCACGCGATGTACGCGGGCGAAGCGCTTTTTTCACGCAATGCGAAACAAATCAACGCGCGCCCAACTGCCGGGCGCGGCATGATTCAGGCGGCAACGGCGATTTGCGGACCATCCACCATTCGCATTAACCGCACGATGCAGCGGTGAACACCGGCGTACGGCAGCAGGAGAAGCGCCTGTTCCGCGGAAACCCAACGCCGGTCGCGGCGGTGCATCTCTGGCCATTCCGCGCGTTCCTGCGTCACGGCCATCCAATACAACTTGACCTGCCGCACCTTCCCGCCTTTGCGATAGAGATATGAGCCCGCCAGCCGACGATCAACCTGGCCCTTCAGGCCGGCTTCCTCATAGGCTTCCTTCGCGGCGGAATCCTGCGGCGAGAGGTCAGGCTCAATGTGGCCCTTGGGCAGTGTCCATCGCATACCGTTGCTGGACGTCACGACTGCAACTTCAAGGCGGCCGCGACGAATGCGGTATGGAACGACTCCGGATTGGATCATTGCCGACTTGGAGGGTAGGTTCATCTCATCTCTCACGCAGGCGGCGATTTCCATGCCGCCTCTGTTGATCGTGCAGGGTCTTGAGCGCTGCATCCTGCGGCGCGACACAGTTTCATCGACCGCTGCCGCACGAAACTTCACAGAACAGCCCTTGCGGGTCGCAAAATCCCATCGCGCACGACCATAAAACAAGTGTTCGCCATCGCCCATGAGTGTTTTGCACGTTTTCAGGGCCTTACTGTTTCCGCCTGCCCAGCCGGCGTCAGTTCCACAATCATTGCTCTTTGCGCAATCTTCATCGATGCTATTAGGCGTGATTCAGGGAATGTCGTAGAATTTTGCATCGCGACACAGGGAGTATCGACCGATGCTGGAGCAGGCACAAGGCGTTCAGCGGTCTCATGAGGGTGGATTCAGTCGGCTCGGGACCGTCAGCCATACGCTCGATGGGACCGAGCCGGTGGATGTTTTGGATTTGCCTGGCCGCTTGATCGTGCTTGAGGGCACTGACGGCGCGGGACGGTCGACTCACATCGCACTGCTGCGCGAGTGGTTGGAAATCCGAGGGTTTGCTGTCGCACTCACCGCGCTGAAACGCAGCCGGCTTGCGGGCGACGGCCTGCAGCGGGCCAAGGAAGGTCACACGCTTGGCCGCACAAGCATGGATCTTTTTTATGCGACGGATTTCGCGGACCGGCTCGAAAATTTCGTGCTTCCCGCGCTGCGGGCGGGATTTGTCGTGCTGACGGATCGTTACACCTATTCCACCATCGCGCGGGCGATCGTGCGCGGCGCTGACCCGGCGTGGATTCGCGATGTGTATCGCTTTGCGCCCACGCCTCACGCCGTCTTCTACTTGAAGGTCGATCTGCACCACCTCACGCCACGAATCCTTGCCAGCCGCGGCTTCGACTACTGGGAATCCGGAATGGATTTTCAGGAGGAAAGCGACATCTATCAGTCGTTCATGCGCTATCAAAGCCGGCTGCTCGGCGTCTTCCAAACTCTGGCCGAAGAGTACAAGATGCAGGTCATCGACGCCAACGAAAGCGGCACGGCTGTGTTCAAGGCGCTGCGGGAAGGCGTGGAAAGAGTCATCTCGACTATGGAAGGGGCCCGGTTGTGATTTCCAGCCAGCGAGACGGCCGCAACAGCAGGGAACTCGACGGGTCGATGCCGCTGGCCGAGGCCGTTGGAATTGTCATGCACGAGCGGATGCGGACCCTGTTTGGACTTCTGAAATCCGTTCGCGACGACCATGTTGATCCCCGCCACATCCATCAATTGCGTGTGGCCACGCGCCGTGCCGTTGCGGCATTGGACGCCACTGGGTCCATTGCAACGCCTCCGACGTGGAAGAAAATACGCAAATCGCTCAAACGTCTTCGCCGCGCTGCGGGTGAAACGCGCCAGTGCGATGTGCACGTGCAGATGATCGATGAATTGATCGAATCGGCCAGCGGAGCCCAGCGCGATGTGCTGAGCGAAATCCGCCGTCGGATTCGACGCCTTCGCCGAGCCTCGGAAAAAACGCTCGCCCGCGAAATTCGCCAGTGCAGCGTCAAGCGGCTGCGGCGGCTTCACGAGTCGTTCACCGAAGAAATTCAGAATTCCCAGCCCGTGTCGCTGGGCGATGCTGCATCAATGGAACTGCAGCGGCTGGCCGCGGCATTTTGCACCGGGATTGCGGCCGACCTTTCCGACCTGCAGAACCTGCATGACCTGCGCGTAGCTGGCAAGCGTTTGCGATACGCGCTGGAGTTGTTTGGTCCGTGCCTGGGCGTATCAAACGAAATCGCGAAGTCGCTTCAGGATTTCCAGGACCGCCTTGGCGAAATCAACGACGCCGCGGAACTCGCGATGCGCGTTGAAGATCTGGCCAGAGACCTCGGCAGCGACCGCGCTTCGGACACCAGGCGGCACGCTTCGCTCATCGAATTACTCTGGCGCCGCGAGCGGAGCCTTCATGAGGCGTTCATCACCCATCGGCAGACCGGGACGTGGACTGACCTTGTCAATCAAATCAGTGATTTGCAGTGCCCGCCGACATCCAGCCCGCCCGTGCCCGCAGGCGCTCGAATTTTCAAGGCCACCGCGCTGCCCGCGTCTGAATCTGCCCCAGGAAATCAAGAGGCCGGCAGCTCATCCACCGCACCGGTCAGACGAATCGCGGCGATTGATGTCGGGACCAACAGCATTCGCTTGGTGATTGCCGACGTCTCGCCGGATGGCGACTTTCGAATCATCGATGATGAAAAAGCAATGACGCGGCTCGGCCGGGGGCTCTCGCGCAAAAGATGTCTCTCTGTCAGCGCGATGCAGGAGACCGCGCAGGTCGCCGCCCAATTCAAGGCCATCGCCGACGGGCACCATGTTGACGCCGTGCGCGCCGTGGCCACCTGTGCCGTACGTGAAGCCGCCAATGGACGCGACTTTGTGGCAATGGTGGAACAAGTCGCCGGCGTGCCGCTGGAGATTATCTCATCGCACGATGAAGCCCGACTGGCCTTCAGCAGCGTCAGCCGCGCCTTTGACCTTCGTCCCCTGCGCACTGCGGTTGTGGACATCGGCGGGGGAAGCACGGAAATCGTGATGGCCTCGGGCAATCTCATTGAGCAAATCTATGCCTTGCCGCTGGGCGCGGTGCGCCTGACCGAGCAGTTCGGCATCGGTGAGTCGGTTTCCATCGAGCAATACCGCGAGAAGCGCAAGTACATTCAGAAGACTCTGCGGGCCAAGGCGAGCAAGCCGCCGTTTGTCCCGCACCTTCTGATTGGAACCGGCGGCACGTTCACTTCGCTTGCGAGCATGTCCGCCCATCGCGGCGCCAATGTCGAAGGCGACGACTATCTGCCGTTCTCGATCCGTGGCTACGAGCTGCAACGATCGGAACTCAAGCACATTCTGGATCAACTGCGCAAGTTGCCGATGGAAGGTCGGCTGCACGTGCCGGGGCTCAGCCCCGACCGTTCTGACATCATCGTGGCGGGGTTGACCGTGATCGATTGCATGTTGAAGCATTTGCAAGTCAACACGATCCGGGTGCACGATCAGGGGATTCGGGCCGGGCTGCTGTATTCGATGATCGACGCCATCGTGCCGGCGCGCACGCCGGGGCCGCGGCCGACGCTTGATCGCATGCGCGCCGTGCGGCAGTTCGCGGCGGCCTGCAATTACGAACAGCAGCACGCCGATCACGTCGCCCGCATCGCGCTGCAGTTATTCGATCAATTGGCCAGCGGACTGGGCCATCACGCCGCCGAGTGGGCCACCGCCGAGAGCCGCGAACTGTTGCACGCCGCGGCAATCGTGCACGATGTGGGGTACTTCATCAATTACTCCAAGCATCACAAGCACACCTATCACCTCGTGATGCACAGCGACTTGGGAGCCTTTACGCAGCGCCAGCGCGAACTCATCGCCAACATCGCGCGCTATCACCGTGGATCGCGGCCCAGAAAGCAGCATTCCAATTTCGCCAGGCTCAGTCGTTCCGACCGGAGCATCGTTCGCACCATGGCAAGCATTCTGCGGCTGGCCGTCGGATTGGACCGCTCGCACATGCACAGCGTGCAATCGGTGAGCCTGCATTGTCAGGAGGGCGTGGCCACGATCATGATCGCCGCAGAGCGCGATGTCTCCGTGGACATATGGGGCGCGATGCGCAAGGCTCCCATGTTCGAGAAAGTCTTCGGACTCAAACTTCACATCGAGTGCGGCAGCCCACCCGAGCCAACCGCCGATGACGCAACCGCCGAAGTGCCCGCCATGCGGCAGGCGGAGGCGGCTTCACCCAATGGCACCCACCTGTCCCACCCTGCTCCGTCAGTCGTTGAAAACAGTTGAACCTCCACATGCCGCAGATTCAGGATCAATACGCAAACGTCGGCGAACTGCCAGGGAAATTGTTCATCGTCGAAGGCATCGACGGCTCGGGCAAGAGCACGCAGATGGACCTCATGCGCAAGTGGATCACCTCGCAGGGGTATTGCGCGTATTTCAGCGAGTGGAATTCGTCGCCCGTGGTGCGGGAAACGACCAAGTACGGCAAGGCCAACCAACTACTCAGCCCGCTGACGTTCAGCCTGATTCACGCGGCAGACTTTGCGGATCGCCTGGAGCGCACGATTATTCCTCCGCTGCGCGCTGGCGCCATCGTGCTTGCCGACCGCTACATCTACACCGCCTTTGCGCGCGATGCGGCTCGAGGCGTGAATGGCGATTACGTGCGTCGCCTGTATCGCTTCGCCGTCAAGCCCACCGTCGCCTTCTATTTCAGCGTTCCGCTGGAAGAGGCGCTCGAACGGATTCTGTCGGGCCGGCCTCAGTTGAAATACTACGAAGCAGGCATGGACCTTGGATTGAGCGAAGATCCCTACAAGAGTTTCGAACTGTTTCAGCGGCGCATCCAAAACGAATACCGCAAGATGGTTGATGAATTCAATCTTGAGGTCATCGACGCGACGCTTCCCATCACGGAGCAGCAGCGTCGAATGCGAGAACTTGTGGTTCCGCACCTCGAGGGCGCGCTGCGCACGCCGGAAGTGCAGCACGCCGAACTCTTTGCGCAGGAACGCTTGAGCGGCCGTTACCTGAATGAAGTCTCAGGCGATTGGCGCCACACGTAATCACGTTCTTGCCGGCGTGTGAATGCGTTGCAGCCGCGTGCGCTGACACTCATCGCATTTTCGCCGCCCAAACAGGCGAGGGGAGCGCTCGACGATGCACCGCCCGAGTGGCCGGCGCAGTCGTTGATCGAAACAGGTGGCTGTCCCCAGTTTTACCAGCCTAGGTTCTTGCCAATGTTGGCGGTGGCGGTGGACTTGTCGGTGAGGTCCACATCGTTGTCGCGATCAAGATCGCCGCGCACGTCATAGGCTGAGCCATTGATCCAGGTCTGGATCTGGGTGGTGTCGGTGGCGTCCACAAGACCATCACCATTGACATCGCCGGCGAACATGCCAAAGGGCACGCCGTAGGCCGAGTAGCGGTAGGTCTCGGCCTGGGCCCCGGATTCAGTCAGCATGGCAATGACATCGGCTCGCCAGTTCTGGCAGTAGTAGCGACGCTGCTCAAGCACGTCATCAGATGCAACGTGCAGGCGACTGGAGGCGTCCTTGTCGCGCAGGATCACGGCGTCGATGTAGCTTGAAGCTCCAGAACCATCAGCGCCTGCGGTGTGGTACACGAACTGCTCCTTGGGAGTGTCATCATCCTCGCGGTACAGGGCCATGATACGCCAACGCTCATCATGAGCCAAGTGGAACTTGGCATCGCCCCCGGCAGTGGAAGCCTCGCCATTGGAGTTGGTGTCGTACACCCAGCTGATTCGGTGATTCAAGCCGTTGTACCAGAACTCCTCGATGACCTTGGTGTTCACTTGCTTCGGCCATACGGGCGTTTGATGCAAGCGAACCGTCGTCAGGAAATGGCAAACGGTCTTGAGGAATCGCCAAACCGTCGTGAGGAACTGTCAAACAGATAAATCGTTCGGCAAAACAGTTGATTGCCTCGGCGATCGGCATGAAAGCCTGTGCGCGCCCGTCTCGAGAGTCTGTTACACAGCCGTGAGAGAGTGTGACTCGCGCGTGTGGC
>CAMPIL010000228.1 GCA_946886375.1 uncultured Phycisphaerales bacterium | reverse complement strand
TTCTTTCACCTCCACCTCCTTTGCCTCCAATGACATGTGACTGCGCGATTCGCGCGGCGACGCCAGCGGGCGCGCGATCATGCCCACCGACCTTACACGAACCCACGCCCGTCGCAACGATCTATGCCTGAATTTCAGGCAAAATAGGAATAGTGCAAGATGGATGATTGAACCGGTCTCATGGCGAAAGAAAAATGCCCAACCACAAGATGGTGCGATTGTGCCGCCACTGTGTGCCAAATGTGATACCTGCAAGACTTCATCGCGCAAGTCGGCACCGCATTACCATGCGGTGCTCCGCGCGCAGAACGCGTCACGAGTCCCGAGCACCGCATGACAATGCGATGCTCGTTGTGCAGAAGAAATCGTGCGCGCGGTTCGCGTCATGTAATCCGAGCACCGCATGCTAATGCGGTGCCCCGTCACGCGGCCCGCATCGCAATTACCGCGAACTTCGCGTCGCGCTTCAGAGCGCGCAAGAAAAAGCACCGCATTTTCATGCGGTGCTTGGTCAATTCCATGTCGCTTGCGACACTTCGAATTCGCGGCGAGCCGCGTCGTTTCATTGATTCGCTGCGCTCATCACGCCTTCTCCAACACCTCATCTTGCAGGCGATTGGGCATCTGGCGATATTCGGCAGGCTCCATCGTGCTTGTTGCGCGGCCCTGGGTCATGCCGCGAAGCACTGTGGTGTAGCCGAACATTTCCGAGAGCGGGACTTCGGCGGTGATGACGCGCACCACGCCGCGCAGTTCCGAATCCACGATCTGCCCGCGGCGGCTGGACAGGTCGCCGCTGACCGAGCCGAAGAACTCATCGGGCGTCACGATCACGACCTTCATGATCGGTTCCAGCAGAGCCAGACCCGCGCGCGTGCAGGCTTCGCGGAAGGCCAGCGCGCCGGCTTGTTCGAAGGCGATCTGGCTGGAGTCGACATCGTGGTAGGAACCGTAGACCAGTTCGCACTTGACGTTGACGACCGGGTAGCCGCCGAGAATGCCCGAGGCCGCCGCCTGCCGCACGCCGTATTCCACAGAGGGAATGTATTCGCGCGGGATGACGCCCTGGGAGATTTCATCGACGAAGACGACGCCGTTTTCCATATCGAGTTCCTGCGCGGCGGCTTCATCGGGCGTGATGGGAGAGACGGTGACGACCGCGTCGCCGTACTGACCGCGACCGCCGGACTGCTTGACGAACTTGCCGCGGATGTCCTTGGCGGTTCCGGTGATGGTTTCGCGGTAGGAGACGCGTGGCTTGCCGGTCTTCACGCCGATCTTCATGTCGCGGATGAGTTTGTTGCGGATGATTTCCAGGTGCAACTCGCCCATGCCCGCGATGATGGTTTCGCCGGTTTCGTCGTTGAAGTTGGAACGGAAGGAGGGGTCTTCGCGGCGGATGGTCTGCAGCGCCTCGGAGAGTTTCTTCTTGTCCTCGTTGGTGTTGGGCTCGATGGCCATCGAGATCACCGGCTCGGGGAAATCCATCTTCTCAAGCACGATGGGGTGATCCGGATCGCAGAGCGTATCGCCGGTGTAGGAGTTCTTGATGCCGATGACGGCGACGATCTGTCCCGCGCCGGATGAATCCAGCGGATCGCGGTCCTTGGCGTGCATTTCAAAGATGCGCGAGACGTTTTCCTTCTTGTCGTTGACGGGGTTGAGGACGCGCGAGCCCTTGTCGAGTTTGCCCGAGTAGATGCGGATGTAGGTGAGGTCGCCGTGGGAATCGGAAACGACCTTGAAGACCAGGGCGGAGAAGGGCGCGTCTTCGGTGTGCGGACGGGCGAGTTTGAGGTTCTAGTCGCGCGGATCGACGCCTTCGACTTCGGGCACTTCGGTGGGGTTGGGCAGGTAGTCGATGACGCCGTCGAGGAGTCGCTGGACGCCGATGTACTTGAGCGCGGAGCCGACGAACACGGGGAAGCACTGGCGGGAGATGGTTCCCTTGCGGATGGCGGCGCGGATTTCATCGGGGGTGATCTTGTGTTCATCCTCAAGGAATTTTTCCATGAGGTGATCATCGAGTTCGACAGCCCGCTCGACCATGTCGTGATGGAAGAGTTCGGCCATTTCCTTCATGTTGTCGGGGATTTCGCGCTGCTCGACCTTGGCGCCGAGTTCGGTGGAATCGAAGTAGTAGGCCTTCATTTCCAGCAGATCGATGATGCCTTCGAAGGTTTCGGAGGCGCCGATGGGAAGCTGGACGGGGATGGCGTTGGCGCCCAGGCGTGTCTTCATGGTTTCCAGGCAGAACTCGAAGTTCGCGCCGATCTTGTCCATCTTGTTGACGAAGCAGATGCGCGGGACGTTGTAGCGGTCGGCCTGGCGCCAGACGGTCTCGGACTGGGCCTCGACGCCTTCCTTGCCGTCGAAGACGGCGACGGCGCCGTCGAGGACGCGCAGGGAGCGTTCGACTTCGATGGTGAAGTCGACGTGGCCGGGGGTATCGATGAGGTTGAGTTTGTACTCAGAGCCCTTGTGATCCCAGGGGCAGGTGGTGGCGGCGGACTGAATGGTGATGCCGCGCTCCTGTTCCTCGACAAGGAAGTCCATGGTCGCAGTGCCTTCGTGCACTTCGCCCATCTTGTAGTTCTTTCCTGTGTAGTACAGGATGCGCTCGGTCACTGTCGTCTTCCCAGCGTCGATATGAGCGGCGATTCCGATGTTGCGTACTTTGGTGAGATCAACGGCCATGACTTTCACTTCCTTGGTTTGCGTGCTTCTACCGCATGCTGCGGTTTACTGTGTCACCGACGACCTACCGGAAGTCTGATCCGCGAAGGTTTGCGGTACTGGTGCATTTCGCCTGTCGTATCGCTGCGAGAACAATCATCGCGAGACGGAAGGTGAACTGAGTTGTTTGGAATCGCCCCCTGACCTGCCAAGCCGTCTGGGGACGGCGGCCAGAGGATTCGGTCCCATTGTGACGGCCCGCTGCGCCGGGCCGGTCAGGCTTGCATTCTCACGTGCAAGCCAAGGGACCGATTGAAGCGCTAACGGGCGTCCTCATCATCGCCAGGCAACGGAATGCTCCTGCCGAATTCGGCTTCGTACGAGGTCGCTCAAACTTGCCCATAACCAATCGGCCAACGCGGCCAAAGGGTTGATGGAGCCCCATACTTTAGACTTTTTTGGGCCAGAGTCAACGGAAAACGCGATTGCAGGCCTGGCCTACAGCCGGGTTCCTAGATCGACCGAACCAGCGCATTTCGTTCAATTCCTGCCTGTTTGATGATGCCATCGATGTCGGTCAAGTACCGCCGGGCATCTTCGGTGTAGCCGGCAGTGGCCTTCAATTCAGGCATCAGCGATTGAAAGTAGCGATTCAGCCGGATCATGAACAATTCTCGGACATACTTCGCCGTCATTGAAGCAAGCGCAACCGGCAGGTGCGAGCGTTCCGCCTCGACGCAAAAGCTGATCAGCAGAGTCGAGCCGTGATGCTCAAGCCGATATTGGCTGAGCACGTCGGTCTCCTCGAGGATTTGCGCCTGCGCATCGGGGTAGGACACCATCAAGTCGCGCAAATAGTGTGTCCGTCCGCCCTGGCGATCCACCACGACGTGAAGATTCGCCTTTGGCCACTGTCTCCAGATCGAATCGACCAGCCGCATCACCGCGCAAAAGTTCACGCTTGACTTGGTGCCCATCAAATCGACCTGTCGATTGAACGAATCGGCGTCAATGGCTTCGCAGCGCATGAACGAACACGCAACGCCTTCGTTCTGCATGGTGCGCTTGAGTCTGCTCGCCGCAATTCGCAGTTCGTCCAACGAGTGCGCAACAGGCAGCGGAGTGGTGGATTGATACCACGGCGCACCGCCGCACTGCACGGTCAGAAAACGGAAGAGTCCATCATCGCATTCAGTGCGCTCGCCCGCGCCTGGGGTTGCGTCTTGGATTGTGCCTTGGCGCATCGCGTTTGCAAAACCGAGCACGCCGCGCTCAAGATGCGTCAGTGGATGCGAGTTTGAATCGTTGGGCAACTTCAGTTTCTTTGAGTCATCGATCGCGATGCGGCGGCGCTTGTCGGTGCGCTTGCGGCAGACTGCCTTGTTCAATCGCTTCCACAGGTCGCAGATGTCGCCCCCCAAATTCGGATCGTGATCGCTCACGACAAACGCAGTGCCGGCAACGCACAGGGGCCCAATCATGGGCCCGTATCCCGCTTCATCGATCCCTGCGTAGATGAGCATCCCGGCATTGTAAAGCCGCGACCATCAGTCGCGGGCTGTGCGAACCGCTTCGCCTATCATTTTCTCATGTCATCGTGCAAGCGCAAGGTTCTGGTCGCCATGTCCGGCGGCGTGGATTCGTCCGTCGCCGCGGCACTGCTGCTGCGCGAGGGACACGAGGTGGTTGGCTGCTTCATGCGCCTGGGCTCGCCGGGGGAATCATTTGATGAACTGATGGAGGACGCCGCGTCTGACGAGCGGTCTTGTGCAAGCGGATGCGCCAACGATGCCGGCCGCGGGGAAGTGAGGGATGACGCTGCCAGATCTTTGCGTGTGCAAGGCCCCAAGCGGCTGAAGATCGGCCATCAGGGCTGTTGCTCGATTAATGATGCCGCCGATGCGCGGCTGGTGGCAGCGCAACTCGGCATTCCGTTTTACGTGGTGAACTTCAAGAAGGATTTCGGCCGCATCATTGATTACTTCGTAGGCGAGTACAACGCCGGCCGTACGCCCAACCCCTGCGTGCGATGTAACGACTGGCTGAAATTCGGCAAGTTGCACGAGTACGCAAAGCAGATCGATGCGCAGTATGTCGCGTCAGGTCATTACGCGCGGATCGAGCGCGCTCATGAAAAGCCGCGACTTCTGCGCGGCATTGATCACACCAAGGATCAGTCGTACGTCCTGTTCGGCGCGCCACGCGAGCGGCTGGCCGAAATGCTTCTGCCGATCGGTGGGTTTCAGAAGTCGCGAGTGCGCGAACTGGCGCGCGAATTCAATCTGCCGGTGTTCGA
Organism: uncultured Phycisphaerales bacterium; assembly: GCA_946886375.1. The sequence goes on along the minus strand of CAMPIL010000228.1, from coordinate 1,165 downwards.
CAAGCCGGACTCTCAGGAAATCTGCTTCGTGCCTGACAACGACTACGCGGGCCTGGTCGCACAGCGCACGCCGCAGGCGGTCAGGCCCGGCGCGATTCTCGATCGTGATGGCCGCGAGATCGGCGAGCACGCAGGCCACCAGCACTTCACCATTGGTCAGCGCAAGGGCGTTGGCGTAGCGCTGGGGCATCCCGTGTACGTCGTGCAGAAGAATCCCGTCGCCAATACGATCACCGTGGGCGAGAAGGAAGACCTGCGCATTGATGAAGTCACCGCGCGCGAGACCAACTGGCTCATCGACGAGCCGCCGCGTGAGCAATGGATCAATTGCATGGCGAAGTTCCGCTACAACTCACCGCCTGCGCAGGCCGATGTCTGCCGCACGAGTGATGATGAACTGCGCGTGCGCTTCGCCCAGCCGCAATACGGCGTGGCGGCGGGGCAGGCTGTGGTGTGCTACGACAGCGATGATGCGGTGATCTGCGGCGGGTGGATCAGCGCTGCGCTCTGATCAAACCGGCGCGAAATAGTCACAAATTTTTCAATCCGTCATTTCATCCACCGAAGCCACTGCGCCGCCGCCGTGCCCGGAATGTCAAGGAAATCGCCGGACCGCAAGCGGAGTGACAACAGTTTTTTCACCGCTTGTGCACATTTGCGTGAAACCATTGAATCTTTGTTCGCGCCGGGTACATTGCATCTCAGTTGATCGAACTCACTCGCAAGCGTTTGAGGAGCCCCGAAAGGAGTCGACTCAAAGGCAAGCGTGCGAGGGAAACCAACCGCCGGTGTGCATGACCGGCGAGCCGCGACATGCAAGGCGGCTCAGTGCGTTCGGAACGGTCGGCGAAATTCGCGATGCAGGGTTCTGCGAGTTCGGAAGCAGATCACGGTACGCGGGTTCGACCGGGAAGATGCACAAAGGCGCTTCGAGCGGCGAAAGCCGTCGGAGCCCACGGCTGGAGTGGAAGGAAACTCCTTTGGAAGTCGCTCTCGCAAGACAGCCGCTTCCAGAGGCCAGCCAGCCGCGAAATCAGGCCGGGCCGAACCCCGACCTGAACGTGCCGAAGGTCGCCCAAGCGACCGAGGCTCGCCCGGCCCGAGGTGAGGGTCGTGGGCCTTGACTGTCTCACGACAGTCGGTCCCGTGACCCAAACCTCTGGGT
>CAMPIL010000227.1 GCA_946886375.1 uncultured Phycisphaerales bacterium | reverse complement strand
GGGCGTGGGGGGTGATACACTTATGCGATGCCCGATGGTGATTTTCACACTGCGTTGCGCGTGGTGATGATGCCTCGCGATGCGAACAACTACGGTTCGATCTTCGGCGGCGTAATCCTCTCGTACATCGACCAGGCAGGCTACATCGAAGCCCGCAAGCACGGCACGCACCGCTGGGTGACGGCATCCATCGAGCGCGTCGATTTCAAATCGCCGGTGCAGATGGGCGACGTGGTGAGTTTTCTCACCACCACCGAAGCCACCGGCACGAGTTCGGTCAAGGTGCGCATCCGCGTTGAGGCGGAGCGGTTCACCAACGGCGAAATCGCGCACGTGACCGAAGCGCGCCTGACGATGGTGGCGGTGGATGGAAACTGCAGGCCGATCCCGTTCCGATCGCCGCCGACCCTGAGTGAGCGTTGCGCTCCCGAGATAAAGGCGGAGTCAACGCAGTGAGCGAGCCGATTCGCCTGGCGGCGTTGATCAGCGGCGGCGGGCGCACGCTCATGAACATCGCCGACCACATCGATGCGGGAACGCTGCACGCGCGCATCGAACTGGTGATTTCCTCAAGGGCTGGTGCGCCCGGCGTGGCGAAGGCGCGGGCACGCGGCTTCAACACGCTGGTCATTGCGCGCAGGGACTTCCCCGCCGCCGATGACATGCACGATGCGATTTCCAAGCAGTTGGTCGAGCGGCAGATCGATCTGGTGTGCCTGAGCGGCTACCTGCGGTTGATCCGCATCGATGAACCGTTTCGCTGGCGCGTGATGAACATTCACCCGGCGTTGCTGCCTGACTTCGGCGGTTTGGGGATGCACGGCGACAACGTGCACCGCGCGGTGATCATGGCGGGGAAAAAAGTTTCCGGCTGCACCGTGCACTTTGTGGATGAGCGCTACGACATGGGGCCGATCATTCTGCAGCGCACGGTTCCGGTGTATCCCGAAGACGATGAACACACGCTGGCGATGCGCGTGTTCGAGCAGGAGTGCATCGCCTATCCGCAGGCGATTTCGCTGTTTGCCCAGGGGCGTTTGCGCGTGGAAAACGGCACCGTGACGATCCTGCCGGGTGAAGAACCCGGCGGTTGAGCAGGCGATAGGCTGTGGATTTGGCGGGCGAGCGGCCCCTACGATTCGGCACGCCAGATGGAGCGTCGCATGCCAATGCGTCAGTCAATTCGATCGCGCTCTCTGCGGGCGATTCTGCTCAGCGGGATCATGCTTCTTTCGTGCGGAGTTGTTGGCCTCGCGAACGGGCAAGCCGCGCGGCGAAGTTCATTCGAGCGTCAGGTGTATCGCTGCTTCGACGCGCAGGACTACGAGCGGGCCGCGGCCCTCATTGAGGAGCACCTGAAGCAATCGCCCAGCGATGCGAGCATGCTGTACAACCTGGCGTGCGCCCGCAACCAACTCGGCGATGTGGACGCGGCGGCTTCCGCGCTGCTGCGGGCCTTCAAGGCGGGGTTCGATGACATCGAGCATTTTCGCCGCGACCCTGACCTGGCATCGCTACGCGAGCACGCCGTGTACAAGACGATTCTCGAAGCGGCCGACGCCGCGATGGCTGAAAACGCCCGCAGCGCGATGGATCGCTGGCGCGAAGCCTACGGCACAGAGCATTACCGCTACGAAACCGATGCGAAACGCCGCATCAACTACGCCACCGCGCTGGATGAAACCTCGCATGGCGAAATGCGGAAAATGCTCGAAGATGAAGCGGATCATCTGGCGAAAACGCTCTTCGGCGAATTGCCCGGCTACTACATTCTGATTGCCGTGCCCACGCCCGCCGACTCGCACAAGTTTTTCAACGGCGACAAGTCGATCGGCGGGATGTACCAGCACAGCCTGAGGCGGCTGGTGTCGCGCGACATCGGTGGATCGCTGCGGCACGAGTTCTTCCACGCCATGCACTTCGGCCACATGGAACGGCTCGGCCAGCCGCACGCACTCTGGATTCAGGAAGGTCTCGCATCGCTGTACGAAGACTACGAGTTCAGCGCGGAAGGCACGATCAGGTTCCTGCCGAACGATCGCCAACTCATCGTCAAATCGCGGGCACGTTCGGGCCGGCTTCCCAAGTGGGAGGATTTGCTGGGCATATCGGCTGAAGCGTTCATGAACCGCGCCTCGCAGATGTACCCCACGGTGCGATCGATCTTTGAGTACGTCGCGGACCAGGGCAAACTGCAAACTTGGTACAAGGCCTACGTCGAGCACTTTGGCGAAGACCGCACCGGCGCGAAGGCGTTTGAGATCGCATTCGGCAAGCCGGTGACGGAAATCGAGCGCGACTGGCGGCGATGGATCATGGATCAACCCGCGATCAACCTGCGCATCCGTGCGGGCGATGCGGCCCTGGGCGTGCGCTGCGATGATGACGGCAGCAACGACGGCGTGCTGGTGACTGATGTGCTGGCGGGCTCTGCGGCTTCGCAGGGCGGACTGCGGCGCGGCGATGTGGTTGTCGCCATCGACGACCGCAGCACGCGATCGCTGATGGACTTGCGCAAGATCATCGCCTCGCAGGAAGTGGGCGATGAAGTCGAAATCCGCCTGCGCCGCGACGGCGAGTACATCACCGTGAAGGTGACGCTGCGGGCGGCGCCGGCCGGCGTGTAGGCGCGTGCGCGCTCTCGCCGTTGGCCGATGGCAGCACGGCGGTTTCTTCCAGTTCGGTTTCCAGATCCAACTGCGGCCCGGTCGTGGGTGTGCGGCGGAAGGCCTCGCGCAACTTTTCCATATACAGGAAGAACACGGGTGTGGCGTACAACGTCACCAGTTGCGAGAACAGCAACCCACCTACCACCGCCAAACCCAGCGGACGCCGCGACTCGGCTCCCGCGCCGATGCCCAGCGCGATCGGCAGCGTGCCCATGAGCGCGGCCATCGTGGTCATCATGATCGGACGGAAACGGACGATGCACGCTTCGTAAATCGCCTCGGCGGCGGGTTTACCCTGTGAATGCTGCGCCTGGATTGCGAAGTCCACCATCATGATGCCGTTCTTCTTCACCAGGCCGATGAGCATGATGACGCCGACGAACGCGTACACGCTCAACTCCACGTTGAACAGCAGCAATGTCGCCAGCGCACCGAACCCCGCGAAGGGCAGCGCGGAGAGAATCGTCACCGGGTGCGCGAAACTCTCGTACAACATGCCCAGAATCATGTACGAGACGAACACCGCAAGCAGAAGCAGAATACCCAGGCCCTGCATCGAGGATTGGAAGACTTCCGCAGTGCCCTGGAACCCGCCGGTGATCGTCGCGGGCAGCGACTCCTGCGAAATGCGGTCGATCTCCGTCACCGCCTGGCTGAGCGAGTAACCCGGTTTGAGGTTGAACGACACGGTGACAGCGGGAAGTTGGCCTGCGTGGTTCACGCTCAGCGGGCCGACGCTCTGCTCAAGCGACGCCACCGCCGTCAGCGGCACCAGCGCACCATTGGAAGATCGAACATAGATCAGCGACAGCCACTTTTGATCGTTCTGATACTCGGGCTCCAACTCCATGATCACCGCGTAATCGTTGTTGGGCGCGTAAATGGTGGAGATTTCGCGCGAGCCGTAGGAACTGGCCAGCGCGAGTTCGATCTGCGCCGGCGTCACGCCCAGCGCGGCGGCCTTGTCGCGGTCGATGTTCACCAGCAGTTGCGGGTTCTTCAATTGGAGATCGGTCGTCACGTCCTGAAAGCCGGGCACATCCTGCAACTTGTCCGCAAGAATCGGCGCGTATTCGTACAGGTCTGCGGGGTCAGGACCCTGCAGCGTGTACTGGTACTGGCTCTTGGTCAGTTGCCCGCCGATGCGGATGGGCGGCAGGTTCTGCATGTAGGCGCGCACGCCGGTGATTTGCGCTAACTTCGGCCGCAGCCGCTGAATAATTTCATCAACGGAGAGTTCACGCTCTTCGCGCGGTTTGAGTTTGATGAACAGCACGCCGGTGTTGGTGCCCGACGCGTTGCCGCCGCGCGAACCAATGCTGGACATGAAGGATTCAACGTTGGGATCGGCCCGGACGACATCCGCAACAGCCTGTTGATACTTCATCATCTGAGCGAAGGAAACGCCTTCAGCCGCCTCGGTCTGCGTGAAGATGCGGCCAGTGTCTTCGCTGGGCAGAAACCCCTTGGGAATGATGATGAAGAACCACACGGTCGCGGCCATGATCGCCGCTGACATCACCAGCACCGACAACCGATGCCGCAGCGCGAAGCGCAGCGAGCCTGCGTAACCAGCCAGAATCCAGTCGAACACCTTCTCCGATGCGCGGAACAATCGACCATGCTGGATCGTGTGCTGCGGCTTGAGGAAGCGGCTGCACATCATCGGCGTGAGCGTCAGCGAAACAACGCCCGAGACCAGAATCGCCACGACAATCGTGACTGAAAACTCATTGAGCAGCCGTCCCATCAATCCGCTCATGAACAAGACCGGGATGAACACCGCCACCAGCGAAGCAGTCATGGAGATGATGGTGAAGACGATTTCGCGCGAGCCATCCAGCGCGGCGCGGAACGGGCGCTTGCCCATTTCCATGTGCCGCACGATGTTCTCCAGCACCACGATCGCGTCGTCCACCACGAAACCGACGCTCAACGTCAACGCCATCAGCGAAAGATTGTCCAGGCTGAAGCCGAGCACGTACATCACCGCGAACGTGCCGACCACCGACAGGGGCATGGCGACGCTGGGAATGATCGTCGCGCGAATGTTGCGCAGGAACAGGAAGATCACCATCACCACCAGCGCGAGCGCCAGCACCAGGGTGAATTTCACGTCGTTGACCGATTCACGAATGGTTTCGGAACGGTCATAGAGGATGTTCACATCGACTGACGCCGGCAATTGGGCCCGGAACTTGGGCAGCAACTCCTTCACGGCGTCGACGACCGCCACGGTGTTGGTGCCGGGCTGTCGCTGCACGGCAAGGATCACGCCGCGCGTGTTCACAAACCACGCTGCGCTCTTGTCGTTCTCAACGCTGTTGATGATGCGGCCGATCTGATTCATGCGAATCGGATTGCCGTTGCGATAGGTCACAATGGCGTCGCGGTAGGCCTCGGCGTTGGTCAACTGGCCGTTGGTTTGAATCGTGAGTGTTTGGCGCGGCCCCTCCAGCGAACCGGTGGGCAGGTTGGTGTTCACACCCTGGACGGCGCGTGCGACTTCATCGATCCCCACGCCCTTGACCGCGAGCGATTCTGGATTCACCTGCACGCGCACGGCATATTTCTGCGAGCCAAACACCACCACCTGCGCAACGCCGCTCACCGTCGAGATGCGCTGACTCATCATCGTCTCGCCGTATTCGTTCACCGTATACAGCGGCAGCGTGGGCGAGGTCACGGCGATGTACAGCACGGGCTGGTCGGCGGGATTCACCTTGCGATACGAAGGCGGCGCAGGCATGTCAGGCGGCAACCGGTTTGCCGCACGCGCAATCGCCGCCTGCACGTCCTGGGCGGCGGCGTCAATGTTGCGGCTAAGCGCAAACTGCAGCGTGATCTGCGTGTTGCCCAGCAAACTCGTGGAGGTCATCGAATCCACGCCGGCGATGGTCGAGAACTCCCGCTCCAACGGCGTGGCGACCGAAGACGCCATGGTTTCCGGGCTCGCACCAGGCAGGCTGGCCGACACCTGGATCGTGGGAAAATCGACGTTCGGCAAGTCGCTCACCGGCAGCAGCCGGTACGCCATCACGCCGAACACGCAGAACGCGAGCATCAGCAGCGTCGTCATCACCGGCCGGCGGATGCTGGTTTCAGGAACGTTCATGCCGAGGTGCGCTCCGCAGGCGGAGCGTTGGTGTTCACCTGAATGGCCGCGCCGGGCACCAGCCGCAACTGACCGTCGGTGACAACGATTTCGCCTTCGGTCAATCCCTGCAGGATCACCGTGCGATCGCCAACGGTTGACCCGACTGAAACTGATCTCTGCTCGACGGTGTTGTCAGCCTTGGCGACAAAGACGTATTGGCCCTTCTGGCCCGATTGGACCGCCGATGCCGGCGTCAACAGCGCATTGCGCTGCGTCGCGACGGTGAGGATCACGTTGACGAACTGCCCCGGCCACAGGCGTCGTTCCTGGTTGGCAAAGGTGGCCTTGAGGCGGATGGTGCCGGTGGACATGTCCACGCGATT
>CAMPIL010000226.1 GCA_946886375.1 uncultured Phycisphaerales bacterium | reverse complement strand
CTCCAACATCGCGCCTGTTCTGGTGAAAAAGCAGATCGAGGGAGGCATCGGCGACGCGGAGATTTCGAATCGTCAATTCTCGTATGGATCGGGGCAATCGCGGCTGATCGATCCTGACCTGCCGCTGCAGACCATCGACCGTTATGCCCAGACATGCGGCGAGCATCATGAAAGCGGCGCCCGCGGCCCAGGCCTGAGGGCTGCACGCAGAGGGATAGAGCGTCGGCCCCTTGCCGCGCCTTCGCTGAAAGCCGCAGCAGAGTTCCGGCAGACGGTGAAGGTCGAGATAGTTGGATGCGCTCAACCAGCCGCGAAAGATGCGCAGGGCCGACTCACGGTACCCGTATCGGGAGAAGCCCGCCGCGATCAATGCGTTGTCATGCGGCCAGATCGAGCCGTTGTGATAGGCCATCGGGTTGTAGCGCGCTTCGTTCGCCGCCACGGTGCGGACGCCCCAGCCGGAGTACATTTCCTCGCTGAACATGCGGCTGCGCATCTGCCGTGCATGTTGCTCATCCGCGATCCCGCAGAACAGCGCGTGGCCTGCGTTGGAGGTGCGCACCGAACAGGCCTGCTTGCGCCCATCGAGCGCGAGCGCGTACATCCCCAGGTCCGATCGCCAGAATGCTTCGTTGAATCGCTGCTTCAGGCGCGAGGCCTGGACAAACAGGTCATCGGCCAGGTGGCCATGTCCGAGCCTGCGCGCCATCGCAGCGGCGCGCATTTTCGCGTCGTATACATAGGCTTGCACCTCGCACAGCGCAATGGCGCCGCGCGCCAGCGAGCCGTCTGCGTGAAATATCGAGTCGTGGGAATCCTTCCAGCCCTGATTCTCAAGGCCATCATGTGATCGCCGCTGGTATTCCACAAAGCCGTCGCCATCGACATCTCCGAATTCATCGATCCAGCGCAGGGCGAGTTGGATGTTCGGCCAAATCGATTCGATGAACGCCGCATCGGCGGTGTGCTCGTAGTAGGCTCCGGCGAGCATGATGAACAGCGGCGTTGCGTCCACGCTGCCGTAGTATCGGCCGAAGGGAACTTCGCCGGTATTCGCCATTTCATCGGTGCGCCATTCGTGAAGAATCTTTCCCGGTTCCGCGTCCCGTTCCGGTTGCAGGTCCCGGGATTGCGTTGCGGCGAGGAACGTCAGCACGCCTCGCGCAACGTCGGAGTTCACCCAGAGAAGTTCCAGCGCGGTGATGATGCCATCGCGCCCGAACGGCGTGCTGAACCAGGGGATGCCGGCGAAGGGATAGGGGCCGTGCGCGGTCGCGGTGACAAGTGTGCGAGTGTCGGCAACGGAGCGCTGCACCCAGCGGTACAGCCGTTCGCTGCTGCTCAGCACACGGCAATAGCGGCCCTGATCCGCCTCTACTTCCATGAGCAGGCGCGAGGCTCCTTCATCGTACGACGCTTCACGAAGCGCGGTCGTCGGTTCGCACAGGACGGAAAATTCGAATCGCCGGCGTGCGCGCGGGGCGAGCGTCACCGCAAAGTCGACTTCAGATTCGGACATGGTTCGAGGCGGCGGCTCGAACTGGATCACCGCCCGCCGTGTCACGCCGTCAAGCCCCGTCTGGCTCAATACAAGCGATCCGTCGGCGATCTGCGGCGGGTGGGTTGGCGCACGTGCATCGCGGGGAGTGCCGCGCACTTCAAAGATGTCCGCAAAGTCGCTTTCGAACACCAGCGAAAGGTGCGCATGAACCGGCGCCAGCCCGTAGTTCGCCAGGACCAGCCGTTCGAAGAAGGTATTGGACCAGATGAACAGCGAGCGGGTCACGTGCAGCGTGCCGCGCGGAAGCACGATGCGGCCATCGTCCATGATGTCCGGGTTGGTCAGGTCGGCGATGATGCGCGTGTTGTCGTTGGTGACCTTGGAACTCAAGAGCAGAAGCCCCGCTCCGTTGACACGCACTCCCAGCCGGGACAGGTAGCGCATTCCATCGGCGAACAGGCCGTGCACCTCATTGCCTGAGTGATCGATATCGCCCCACGAATTGAAGATGCCGAACGTCTGATCGTGCTTGAGCACGAGCGTTCGGGCGTCGGGAAGCGCCGGACCGGCGTGAATGTAATAGCGGTCGTGATCCTCGTGAGTCTCAGTCACTGCCATGGCTTGCTCCGACGATTTCGGCGTCTGAGCGGTCAAAGAGCCCTCGCGCGCGCTGTCGGTAGGATTCAAGATACTCCGCGGCCATGCGTTTCGCGGTGAACCTGGCCTCAAAGCGCTCGCGGCAGCGGCGCCGGTCGATTTCGCCGATGCGATGTACGGCGTTGACCGCCTGGTCGATGTCCTGCACGACGAAACCGCTGACGCCGTCCTCAATGATCTCCGGCACCGAGCCGCGATTGCATGCAATGGTCGGCGTGCCGCAAGCCATCGCCTCGATCATCACCAGGCCAAAGGGCTCAGGCCAATCGATAGGAAAGAGCATCGCCCGCGCGCCGCCCAGCAACGCGGACTTCTGCTGTTCGTTCACTTCACCGAGAAACGTCACACCCTCTCCCTCCAGCAGCGGCTGGATCTCGCGCTCAAAATAGGGACGGTCTGGATCGGAGACTTTCGCGGCAATTCGCAGCTCTATTCCGGTCCGGCGGGCAATTTCAATCGCCCAGTCTGGCCTCTTCTCAGGCGCAATTCGGCCGGTGAATACAAGGTAATCCTGAGGGGACTGCTGAAAGGCGTGCAAATCCTCGGGCAAGCCATGATGGATAGTGCGTGTCCAGTTCGCCCACGACACGGGCGCCCGCTGGGCGTCGGAAATCGAAACCACCGCCATGTCGGGGTAGGACTGAAACAGAGACTTTATGTAAGGCAGATCAAGCCGGCCGTGCATCGTGGTAATGGTGGGAACATGATGTCGGCGCGCCAGCGGGTAGTGAACGTATTCGGTATGAAAATGGATGATGTCGAACTGGTCGGCCCGCGCGAAGACCTCTTCCATCATCAAGACGTGCGGCAGGCAGGGGTCAGGACAATTCGCGCTCAGGCGAAGCGCCGTTTCGCAACATGGCACCAATCTGGCGGATGTCGTTGAGTCGCCGCTGGCAAACAGCGTCACGTCGTGCCCTTGCCGCACGAGCTCCTCTGTGAGGTAACTGACGACCCGTTCGGTGCCGCCGTACAACTTGGGCGGCACGCTTTCATGCAGCGGCGAAACTTGGGCAATTCTCACTTGAGATCTCCCGATTTGAGACCCGATCAAGGCTCGGGACATCCTTGCGAAGCGCCCATCCTGACTTCCAGTAGCACTTCAACGGCATCCCCATCAGCCCGCTCGTTCATGGCGTGCCGCAAATGGAAATGCCGGTTGTGCTCGGTGGCAAAGCGCGCCCGGGGGGACTCGAACCTCCGACCTGCGATTTAGGAAACCGCTGCTCTATCCAACTGAGCTACGGGCGCGTTGATGAGATGACCGGCCATGCTACGCTGGCCGGCGCACCCTGAAAAGCCGTGCCGCGCCCAGGCGTGGCAGCATGCCTTCGATTGCACGGGCGACATCTCGCCGCCGCCCGACCATCACGCATCTTTGGGGCGCCATTGGCACTGGGCGGGAAATTTGTCGCTTTTGCTTTCAATTCGTCGCATACTTGTGGGGGATATTTCCCGGCCGTCCGCGACGTCGGCTTGTGACCACCTCTTGAGGCCACTGGAGCCGCCATGCACCGGAGCATCGTTTGCACAATCCTCTTTACTACTCTGCTGTTCACGACGCCGCAGATTGTTGTTGCAGACTGTCCGCCGCAATGGAACTATGCGTTTGGCCAAGTTGGGATGAACAGTTCCGTCACTGCGCTTTGCGTGTACGCAGGCAAGTTGCACGCTGGCGGGTTCTTCACCACGGCCGGCGGTGTCAGCGCCAACCGTGTCGCACGATGGGAGGGTGCGAATTGGCAGCCGCTTTCTCACGTTGCTCGTTGGAATGGAACTGCATGGCAACCGGTCGGATTCGGCGTGTTTGAACCCGTCCACTCATTCGCTTCCCACAACACCAACCTGGTTGCAGGCGGCTTGCACGGACTGGTTTCTCAATGGAACGGATCGAACTGGCAATCGCTTCCCGGCCTTGGTGATGGAACGGTGTACTCGCTGGCCTCGATCTTTGGATTGCTGTTTGCCGGCGGCGATTTTCCGCAGAAGATGTCGATGTGGAACGGTTCCTGGGCTCCCTTCGGTGCGGGCACACCCAATGGCACAGTCCTTTCCATGGTCGTTCACAACGGGGAACTCTATGTTGCAGGACAATTCACCTCGCCGGGCTCGCGAATTGCACGCACCGATACATGGAGTTGGTTCTCCATGACCACGGGTCTCAACGCCACGGCCGTCGCCTTGACCAATCACAACGGCCTCGTGATCGCCGCAGGCGACTTCACCACCGCAGGAGGGCAGACTTCCAACCGCATCGCAGCGTGGGGAATGCAGGCCTGGCAGGGACCGCCCGGCGGCGTCTTCAACAACGCTTTGAATTGGAACACCGCCACCGCTCCGTCCTCCTCCAGTGCTGTGACCTTCGGCACAACGCCCAACAGTGTGCCCTTCTCGGTGTTGTTCACCGCCAATGTGCAGACTTCATCCCTGTGCGTGACCAACCAGTCGCCGCAATTCAACTTGAACGGCACGACGTACACGGTCACCGGCGATGTCTCAATTGGAACCGGCCAATTGGCGATCTCCAATGGCCTGCTGGCCACCGCTTCAACAACCATCGGCACGGTCAATGCAAGCGTGCCTTCCTTGCTCTCCATCACAAATGCAACGCTCTCATCTCCTGTCATCAAGGTGGGGTTCTTTGATTTCCAAACTCTTCAAGATAATCGCGGCACATTGGCCGGCAGCGGGTCCATCATCGGCAGCATCACCAATCGCGGCACCGTCTCGCCGGGCGGTCCAACCGGCCTGTTGACGGTGACCGGCAATTATTCCCAGGACTCGCTGGGGACCCTGCAATTCTCCATCGGACCATCGCAATACAGCCAGATGTCAGTCTCGGGAAACGCAACGCTGGGCGGCACCATGCGAGTGCAATTGGTTGACGGCGCACTACCGCAGAGCGGGCAGTTCAACTTGCTGACGACCGGTGGAACCATGACCGGATCATTCGGCGCACTCCTGCTGCCATTCATCGGTGAGGACGCATTGATGAGCGTGCAGTACGCCAGCAGCGCAAATAACGGAAGCGGGGTGGACGGGGCAGGGGGTGTTGACGGCGGTGGCGTGACCATTGTTATCGGGACGCCGGCCGGATCGCCGGATTTTGGCGACCCGCAGTCGTTCGGACTGGCTGGTGATCCCACGGGCATCAGCGATGGCGACGTCGGGCCAGCGGTCGCTCGCGACATCGCACTGAGCGTTGCTGCGTCTTCCCCAAACACGCCGGGCAATGTGTTGATCCTCCTCAACCAGGGGAACGGAGCGGCGTTTACGCCCGTCACGATTCAAGTCGGCCGCAATCCCAGCGGCATTGTCTCGGCACGGTTAGCGGATGGTGTCCTCGATGATGACTTCGCCATTCCCAACAAGAATGACAACAACGTCACCGTGCTGTTTCACGATCCGCCGGCCGGCAGTGCGAATTTCACAGCCGTGAACGTGCACGTCGGCAATGCGCCCAGCGCCATCAGCGCAGGCAACTTTCGCGGGGCCGCAGGGGGCAACCTCATTGACCTGGTTGTGACCAATGAAGGAGCCGACACCATCATGGTTCTGCGGAACAACGGCAATCGAACATTCACGCCTCAAACGGCGATTCCAGTCGGCGATCAACCTCGATCCATTGCGTCGGCGAACATTGCTGGCGACGCAACCGATGATCTTGTGGTTGTGAACTTCGGCTCGGATTCCGTGACGCTTCTGACCAACAACGGCAGCGGCGTGTTTGCAACCAGTTCGCCGATTGCTGTCGGAGACGAACCGGTGCACGTAAGTCCCGCCGATCTGGACAATGATCGCGATCTCGATCTGGTCGTTTCCAATCTTGGCGGCGGATCGTTGTCGCTCTTGATCAACCAAGGTGGAGGCAGTTTGACGGCCAGTGCGATGCTGCCGGTTGATGGTGCACCAACCTCCGCCGATGCGTGGGACATGGACGCCGACGGCGATGTCGACCTGGCGGTCGTCGTGACCGATTCACTGCTGGGGGAACCGGTGATCCGCCTGCTCCGCAACGACAGCACGCCCGGCC
>CAMPIL010000225.1 GCA_946886375.1 uncultured Phycisphaerales bacterium | reverse complement strand
TCAAAGGCCTTGGGGTCTTCGATCGCGATCTGGCTGAGCATTTTGCGGTTCAACAGCACGCCGGCGCGCTGGATGCCGTTGATGAAGCGGCTGTAGCGCGTGCCGCGCATGCGGCAGGCGGCGGTGATGCGAGTGATCCACAGGCTGCGGAAGTCGCGGCGGCGCAGGCGTCGATCCATGAACGCCTTGCGGCCGGCGCGCATCACCGCGACCTTGGCCTGCTGCTTATGACGATGCTTGGTTCCCCAGTAGCCGCGAGCCGAACGAAGCAGACGACGACGTGCTTTGGTGCGGGCGGCGCCCTTGCGAATGCGAGGCATGACAACAACTCCTTTGGCCGAGACGGGGGAAGATCACGTCCGATCTTCGCTTGGGGCCCGGTCAGCGCGATTGACGATTTCAGATTCCAGATTCTCGATTCACCGCGACGATCGACATTCCTGTCCAATCGTCAATCGAAAACCTGAAAACCACTTACTCCTTCGACGTCGATTCAGTTTCCGTGCGGCGAGCCGGAGCCACACGACGGCCCAGCAGGTGCTCAACACGGCGAAGCACGCCCTTGCTGGCGAAGTATCGGCCCTTGCGCATGTCGCGCAACCGCGTCGCGGTCTTGCCGCTGCGAAGGTGGCTGCCGTTGGCGACGCGGCCTTTGATCTTGCCGCTCTTGGTGATTCGGATCCGCTTGAGCAGACCCTTGTGTGGTTTGAACTTGCCCATGGGTGGAGACTCGAAAAAGGCCCGACCAACACGAAAAGCCGGGTCGATGAGGATAGCAGGTTCCAGCAGGGTGTCAAAGGTCCGGGCCGCATTGGCCGGGCCTTTTCGCCCCGCCGCGCCAGCCCCGGACGCGGCGAATTCCAGCCGTTTCGGCCTCAATCCGCCTGAACCGCTGCTTCCTCAGCCGCCTGTGCCTCCTGAAGCAAGCGCACGCAAAGGTCGCGACGATTGGCCAATGCATGCCGCAGTTCCCGCGCCGGCATGTCCGTGCGGGAAATCTCGATTTCCAACTCCGGCAGATAATCCTCAAGCAGGCGCCTGAGCGTGCGCGTCTCTTGCTCGTTCAGCGTGATGTGCATGACTGCGCCTCCCGGCCACCCCATCACCTTCAATTGTAGTGCGACAACTGTGCTCTGGTCGGCATGACCCCAGAGCCCCGGTATTTCGAGCAAGCACTTCAATGAGATCACTTCGTTGCAGTCGAGATTGCTGCGTGCAGACGCTGGTTAAAGACAGGGACCCCACGCATTGATCACCGCGAGCAAGTCGTTGACGTTCACATTTCCATCCGCCGCGATATCGGCGCTGCAACGCCCCGGCGGCGCGGGACACGGCCCCCATCCATTGATCACCGCCAGCAGGTCATTGACGTTGACGATCCCGTCCTGTGTGACATCGCCCGTGCAGCGGGGCGCAAACTCCAGCGCGCCGATGTCAATGGTTCCAGACACCGGCCGCGGGTGCGCCGCCCCCACCGCCATCAACACTCGTGGCGGCGGATGAAACGCAGGGGGAAACAGTGGATTGGCAATTGGATGGGCCGGGATCGTCGGCGGGTTCGGATTGCCCGCATCGTGCAGCGCACCGCCCGAGGTCGGCGTGAAATCAAAACCCGCCGCGTTTGCCACGCCCGGCGATGCCCCGGTGATCGTGTTGGTCCATTGCGAAGGCACAAACGTCGAACCCGTGGGAATCCAGTTGTTTGTTCCGGCAAACGCCACGCCGCTGATCGGTTCGCTCAAACTGTCGCTGTAAATGCGCACCCCGCCGCCAGCCGCCCGGAAGAACACGTTGCTGTGACACTCCATGCTTTCCATGATGTCCTGATAGCGGAACACCGCCTGCGTGCCGTTGAACATCACGCACGTGTTGTTCACGAACCGATACCGGCCATCGCTCGCGCCGGTGCCGTCGCCTCCCACGCGGAGGATCAATCCGCTGCCGTTGGTTTTCACCAACACGTTGCCGACGATGTCGGAGTCTTCGCGCACGGTCTGAGGCGGCGTGGATTGCCCTGCCGGATCAGCGCCGATGCACTCCAGTTCGTGAAATGCCGCTCCTTCAATCCAGTTGTAGTAGATTTCATTCCGCCCGCATCGCGATTTCACGTTGTTGCCGCCATTGCCGTGATGCAGATAGCAAAACTGCATGCGAAAGGTTGCATTGGGATGTTCATCGTTGTCAGTGGCGACGTAGACCTGATGGTTCTGCGTTCCCGCGCCGCAATGATGAATTTCGGTGTACTCGATGAGCAGGTCGCCCGAGCCGCCGTCGCCGCCGAGGATGCCGTGGTTGGGGCAATCGTGAACGATGCAATTGCGGATGACGTTGCCGTGGCCTGCGGTGTAGATGCCTCGCGATGTTCCGCCGGTGATCTCAAAGTTCTCGAGCGTGTAGTAGTCGTTGTCAAGCCGGATGCAGTTGGTGCCGCCGCTGATGACGGGCCGCTGGTTGTTGATGATGATGCCGCGCAGGATGATGGGCTGAGCGGCTGTGCCGTGTCCTTCATCGAAGAAGTTGATGTTGCCGGGATACACCGCCCCGCCGCCATCCACGAGCACGAGGTCGCCGGCAACCAGATCAGGCAACGCCTGGAAGTTGGCGAAGGGCTGAGTCGGACCGACGTGGTACGTGGTCGCCGTGGCAGTTGAAGTCACAACGGACGGCACGATGAATGCGATCAACGCGATTTGAATTGAGAAGATGTTCCATCGCATGGCACTGATCCCCGCTTATGAAGAACGCCCCAGTGATGGCGGGGCGTTCTGAACGAGTCCATCCAGGCGAACCACGATTGTACCAGATCACTGCGGCGGCAGCGCGTCCAGAAGAGGGACATTTCAGCCGAAAACCACGTGGCGCACGCTGTCCACGGCGCATCCGCACACCCGAATAACTACGCCCGCAGCCAGATTCATCCGCGCCTCCTGCGGCTGAACAGGCCGGCGATGCCAAGCAATCCAAGCACGCCCGGAGTGGGAACACCCCAGTGCAGGTCGTCAACGAAGATGTGAGTGCCAGCTATGAGCGGTTTGGTGATGATGACCTCATCAAAGGCAACGGTGGATGCGACGCCGACAAAGCTGCCGAGTCCGCCGACGGGGTTGTAACCCCCGTTGCCGATGAGTTCTCCGTGCGCATACAATTTGAAGAACGCGTTTCCGGCATGATGAACTGCAATCCACGATTGCGGCTGATCAAAATACAGGTGCAGACCGGACGGGCCGTGGAGTCCCCATTCGTCATTTACAAAGGTAGTGCCCGCAGCGATGAACGAAGGCCCAGTGAAAGTCACTCCGAGTGGCGCGTACTGAGTGCTGATTGGAGTCCCATTCGCAAATCCCGTAAAATCAATCGTGGAGAACTCTCCCACAAAGGATTGCCACTGCGCGTCATTGAAGCTCGTTGTGATGTCGGCGCGAGCATCTGCGAACAGCGAACAGATGCTAATCAGCCATATGAAGGTGAAACGTAACATTGTGGAAGGCCTCCGGATGCGAGCGAACGGCGACCCACCGCTTATATGAGCGATAGGTCGCCCTTTTTCAGACATCAATTCTGGAACGGATTACGTCCAGAGCAGGACGGACAAGAGGTGCAGCCGGAAAGCAACCGCTGCATCCAACAGTTGTATAGTTCTTTCTGCGATTGCGTGCCGTTGATGGCCACGTCAAGGTATTCGTTCCAGTCTCCTTGTGTAAGGCCAGCATCAGTCAGTTCCTGCGAGAGTGACTCCCCTGGGCTTTGAGCCGGGAAGCATGCACAAGTGCCCCAGCCGTTGATCAGCGCGAGCATGTCGTTCACATTCACGGCGGCATCGCCGGTGATGTCTGCGACACAATCGCTCGTGGCCCATTTGGCGATCACGCCGAGCAGATCATTCACGTTCACCTTGCCGTCAGGATAGGTGACTTCCGATCCAGTGATGTCGCCGGGGCAGGCGTCCATCGCATGAGGGCTCATCTACGTCTCCTGCTGCTCGATACGCCGCCAACGATGAGCAACGCAATTCCCCCAGGTGCGGGTATTGTGCCCCAATGCAAGTTATCGATATAGACAATGTTTGGGCTTATTGACTTGTACACATAGACCTCATCGAAGGGTCTCTCGGATACCAATCCGGCGAAATTCCCAAGACCACCCGGTTGAAAAAAGGAACTTGTGAAAATGAGACTTCCTTTGTTATAGAGTTGGAATCTCACCGCCCCGGGATAATCCACCGCAACAGTGTACTGCGGTGCGTCGAAATTGAAGCGGACTCCCGCCGGACCAAATAGACCCCAAGAATCATCTTGGAACAGTGGAGTCGGACCTGTGATAAGGTTTTCCCCTGTAAAGTTTATGCCAAGGAATGCATATTGGCCCGTTACAAATGTGTCATGTGGTAATCCGGTAAAGTGAATCGTGGAGTAGTTGCTGCGCACCGACTGCTTCCACAGGTCCTTGTTTGTGAATTGCACTACCTGCGCTCCCACAGGCCAAGGGCTGATCAGTAGGGCGAGCAAGAAGATTCCTCGATCAAACATCGAACCTCCGCTTCTCAAATCGCAACCGCGCCGAATCCGGCGCGGTCGCGACGTAAATTCAATTGCCGAACGGATTCCGTCCCGAACACGATGGACAAGACGTGCAGCCGGACATCAGCCGCTGCATCCAGCAGTTGTACAGTTCCTTCTGGGATTGCGTGCCGTTGACGGCGACTTCGAGGTACTCGTTCCAATTGCCTTGGGTCAGGCCGGCGTTGGTGAGTTCCTGGGAGAGCGATTCCACGGCGGCCTGCGCCGGGAAACAGGCGCATGTGCCCCAGCCGTTGATCACGGCGAGTAGATCGCTGACATTGACGGTGCTATCACCAGTGATGTCGGCCACGCAATCACTCGTCGCCCATTTGGCGATCACACCCAGCAGGTCATTTACATTCACCTTCCCATCGGGATAGGTGACTTCGGAGCCGGTGATGTCTCCTGGGCATGCGTCTACCGGAATGAGTACAAAGATGCGTGGAGTACCATCCGTCAACATACCGCGACCGGCGATCCAGCCGCATGCGTTGATGTCGTATGCGTGCGAGACGTTCGTCCATTCCGCGCCGCCGCAAGGCGCGATCGTGTTCAAATCGATTGCCTCCCAGGCATTGCTCACGCGTCGCCAAAGAACTCCCGCTTGCAAGCCTGAACTGTGTCCAACCGCTTCTATTGTCCCGCCGGCGAACACGTCCGCGATCGCGTTCGCCTGCATGGCATCCTCAGTCAGCGGCTGCCCGTTCACAGTCAGAAAAGGCAGCGCCATGGGCTCCGCCATCGCATTTTCCCAGAACAGCGCCCGGTGGCGGCACGGCAGTGTCAGGTCGTTGGGGTCCTCGCCCCATCCAACAATCATTTCGGGGCTTGCGTTGTTCACGCCCTCCGGGACCGTGAACGTCTCGGCAATTGAAGTTCCCAGCGTGGACAGATTCTCGGCCAATATGGTCCCCCCATCCCACGCGACGGCGCGAAGGACATCCTGAGGCTGTCCGCATTCCTCGATGCCGTTCTCGGAGTGAGTACCGTTGCCAACGACAAATCCTGTGTTGGAAACGGCCCTGGCGGTCCAAACATTAATCGAGAGAATCGGGTCCAGTTCTTCGGCCGCCTGACCAAGCGCCATACGGAAGCCGCGCTGCTCAAACGGGGAGTATTGAATCCAGGCGCTACCGACAATCACAGGTGGATTGTCGTCATTAATGTCAAGTGCTTCTTCCTTATGCTGATGCAGTGTGCCACAGTCACTGCACGAAAGCGACTCAATGAGACTGCCGCAGTCAGGCAACGCGAGATTCAGATTCCACAGCCAACTCGACGTTCCACCGTTACTAGGCACGCCCTTGCCGACCACAAACCCATTGACGTTGATCTTGTTGGCGACAAAGCCGGGTCGCTCGACTGGCAGGGCGTGCGTACCGGGGGCCAGGCCCGCAGAGTCGTTATAGTTCGCGTTGCGAGCCGGAAGCCATACAAGGGGGGAGTAGGAGAATCCTTCCAGGTATGCGCCGACCACTTCACCCCTGTTATTGATACCCATCGTGGACCCTCCCACCGCGTCGGGCTCGACCCCATCCGGCGGATCAATCACAATGATCCGGTACCGTGGCGGGTCAGCGCTGGCCTGGAGCGCAAGACCCATCACCGCTCCCACGGCCAGCGCCAACAACAGCGCGAGCCTGCAAA
>CAMPIL010000224.1 GCA_946886375.1 uncultured Phycisphaerales bacterium | reverse complement strand
AACTGGATTCATCGTGCTTGCACGGACCATCCCACAAGGCGGGCGCAGTGGCGGGACTGCGCAACATCAAGAATCCCTCATCCGTCGCGCTGCAAGTGCTCCGCAAGACCGATCACGTGCTGCTCGTGGGCGAAGGCGCGCTCAGGTTCGCCAAGGCGATGGGTTTCACTGAAGAAAATCTTCTCACCGACAAGGCCCGTGAAGCATGGCTGAAGTGGAAGGCCAATCTCAATCCCGATGACGACTGGCTCAACGACGATCAGCAAATCCCCGGCAACAACATCGATGGCAAACAATCCCGCGCCAAACAGGTCAACATCCCGTACACCACCGGCACGATTCACTGCTCGGCGGTGGATGCGCATGGCGATCTCAGCGCGTGCACCTCAACCAGCGGATTGAGTTGGAAGATTCCCGGGCGCGTCGGCGATTCGCCGATCGTCGGCGCGGGAATGTTCTGCGACAACCAGGTCGGCTCAGCCGGTGCGACTGGCCGCGGCGAGGCGGTCATTCACGCCTGCGGTTCGTTTCAAGTGGTGCAGCACATGGCCAACGGCCTGTCCCCCACCGAATCGTGCCTGAAAGTCCTGCAATGGATCGCCGATCACACCAAACAGAAATACCTGCTGAATGATCGCGGCCGGCCGAATTTCAATGTCATTCTCTACGCATTGAAAAAAGACGGTTCCTACGGCAGCGCGTCGTTCCGCCCCGGCAGCAAGTTTGCCGTGCACGATGGCGACAGCGCACGGTTGGAATCCTGCGCGGCGCTCTATCCGGACTGACGTAGGATTATCTTCGATGAACCTGCTGGGCATCGTCATCATCTCCGCATTCGTGCTGCTGGTGGCGTACTTCGTTTACGGTTCGCTGCTGGCCCGGCTGCTGAAACTTGATGGCAGCGCGCGGACGCCCGCGGTCACGATGCGCGACGGCGTGGATTACGAACCGATTGAACCCAAGTTCCTGCTCAGCCAGCACTTCTCCGCGATCGCCGCAGCCGGGCCGATCGTCGGACCGATTCTCGCGGGTGTGATGTTCGGCTGGCTGCCCGCGCTGATCTGGATTCTGGTGGGTTCGATCTTCATCGGCGGCGTTCACGATTTCACCGCATTGGTCGCATCCATTCGTCACAAGGCTCGCTCGATCGCAGAAGTCGTGCGCGATCACATGAGCGCGCGAAGTTACATCCTGTTTCTTCTGTTCGTGTGGATCGCGCTGGTGTACATCATCGTGGCGTTCACGGACATCGTCGCGGACCAGTTCGCGCGGGCGCAGGTGCTTGAGGATCAGACCGTTGTCGCGGCGGGAAGCATTGCGACCAGTTCGCTGCTGTATCTCGCGCTGCCGCTGGCCATGGGGTTGCTGCTGCGCTTCACGAAACTGTCGGTGGGCTGGGCGACGGTGATTTTCCTGCCGCTGGTGGGCGTGGCGATCTGTATCGGTCCAAAGTTGCCGCTTGATCTTGCCGCATGGCTTGGAGTGGACACCGTTCACGCGACGAAAATCTGGGGCGTGCTGCTGCTGGGGTACTGCGTCGTCGCATCGCTCATGCCGGTGTGGCTGCTCTTGCAGCCGCGCGGACATTTGGGCGGTTATTTTCTGTATGCGGCGTTGATCGCCGGCGCGTTGGGAATTGTGATCGGCAGCCTGACCGGCGCGGTGACGTTGCAGTACGATTCGTTCATCGACTGGACCAGTGCGCCAATTCACGGCAGCCAACCGCTGTTCCCAATCCTGTTCATCACCATCGCCTGTGGCGCGTGCTCGGGATTCCATTGCCTGATTGCCTCGGGAACCACCTCCAAGCAGTTGTGCCGCGAAACCGATTCAAAAGTCATCGGCTACGGTGCGATGCTGTTGGAAGGCATGGTCGCGGTGATCTCGCTCAGTTGCGTGATGATGCTGGCCAGCGACAGCCCCATGACGCAGCGGGCCGCGCCGCCGGCGGGGCTGATCTACGGCCACGGCATCGGACGATTTCTTGAGACCATCGGCATCCCCACAGCCATCGGCATTTCGTTCGGCCTGCTTGCCTTCACCACCTTCATCTATGACACGCTCGATGTGTGCACGCGCCTTGGGCGATATATCGTGCAGGAATTGACGGGCCTGCACAATTGGGCCGGCCGGTGGATTGGCACGCTGCTGACCGCCGCGGTGCCAATGGTGTTTCTCATTCGGCCCACGCCTGTGGACGCCTTGACCGGCAAGCCCACGCCAATTTGGAGCATGTTCTGGAATCTGTTCGGCGCAAGCAATCAGTTGCTTGCGGCATTGGCGTTGGTGGGCATCACGGTGTGGCTGTGGCGAACGTACCGCGCAAAGTGGGTTTGGCTGGTGATGGCTGTTCCGACGCTGTTCATGTACGTGATGAGCGCATGGGCTTTGCTGCGGTTTGTGCGCGACGGCTTTACCGAGAAGGCCACGGGAGCCTTGAAGTTCACCGCAGACCCGGTGCCTTGGGTTGCGGCGGTGTTGCTGGGACTGGCCGCGATGTTGCTGCTGGAGGCGGTAATCGTATTCTGGAATCGCAGCACCCCGCCGATGGCGAAAGCCCCACCTGCAACTGCCTGAGAACCGGCTGAGACTCGCTGCATGCCACAGCCGCTGGAATCTTTGCGGTGCAAAACCGATCAATACTCGCAAGATCGGGGGGAATGCTTATGATGGCGGCCGACCAGGGATAACCGGACGCGAGCCGGCCCATCGCAGAACCGGCCCGCTCCGCAGTGCAAGGAGTTGCATCCATGCCCGCCGCCATCGCTATTTCTTCGGATCTTCGCCCGGCCGTTCTCGGCGGCCCGCCTGCCGTGACGTTTGATCAGACTGAAGCCCTGCGCTGGCCGATCATCGGCCCGGAGGATGAAGCCGCCGTGTTGCGCGTCGTGCGCAGCGGCCAAATCTCCATCAGCGATGAAACTGCTGCGCTGGAAGAAGATTACAAGAAGTGGCTGGGCGTGAAGCACGCCGTGGCGCATTGCAACGGCACCAGCGCGATCCACGCTGCGCTGCACGCGTTTGACATTGGCCCCGGCGATGAAGTCATCGTTCCCTCAGCCACGTGGTGGGCCAGCGTCATGCCCGTGCTGCACCTGGGCGGCATCCCGGTGTTTGCGGAAACCGAAAACGAGTGCATCGGGCTTGATCCAGCCGACGTGGAAAAGAAAATCACGCCACGCACCAAGGCCATTGTCGTCGTGCATCTGTTCGGCATGCCGTCGAAGATGAATGAACTCATCGCGCTGGCCAAGAAGCACAACCTGCGGATTCTTGAAGACGCTTCACACGCGCATGGGGCGACCTATCACGGCAAGCCCGTGGGCACGTTGACCGATGCGGCGGTCTTCAGCATGCAGGCCAACAAACTGGTGCCCTCGGCCGAAGGCGGAATGTTCCTGACCAACGACCAGGAAATGTGGGAGAAGGTGATCCGGTTCGGCCACTACGAGCGGCTGCTGACGCTGCAATCGCCCAACAAGCGGTTTGCCGCAACGGGGTTTGGATACAAGTTCCGCATGTCGCCGCTAAGTGCGGCGGTGGCGCGGGTGCAGTTGAAGCGACTGGCTGATCGCAACAGAGTGCGGAACGACAACTGCATTTACCTTTCCCGCCGGCTGGAAGAGATTTCGCAGGGCGCGATCCAGACTTTTCTGGCCCCGCCCAACGTGGAGCGCGTGTATTTTGAGTTCCTGGTCCGGGTGGACGAAAGCCGGACGGGCGTGCCGCTGCGCGATATGGCCAGGGCCTTGCAGGCCGAAGGGGCCCAAGTCGGCGCCCCGCGTTACCCGCTGCTGCATCAACAGCCGATGTTCACCGATCCCTCCGCGCCGTGGGCAAGGCTGGCGCGAATTTCGGCGGAATCCGGACGTGCCTTGCCGATCTATGACCCTGGCGCGCTGCCGCGCACCGCGTCGGGCAATGCTTCGCTGCTGAAACTTCCGAGTTTCCCGCGCGCTGAACGCCGCTTGCTGGACCAGTACGCCAAGGCTTTTGAGAAAGTGCTAAGTCACGCCCAGGAACTGCCGCGAGAAACCAAATGACCCATGAAACGCGGGACAAGGCGCCGTCGGCGGAAGAAATAGAACGGAAGTTCCGTTCGTGGCGCGTGCTCGCGGCCAGGCCGATGTTGTGGGCCGGCATCGAGGCGCTGAAAGCCGCTCGCGGGTTTCAGTGGCAAGGCCATTTCGAACACAACTTGGGCGCGCTCAACGGCCCGCTGATCTTTGCAGCCAATCACCGCAGCCACGCGGACACCGCGGCGATCCTGGGCACGCTTCCGTCGCGCGTCTGCCGCCGCACCGTGGTCGCCGCCGCGCTGGATGTGTTCGGGCCGGACAATCACAGCGGCATTCGGCGCAAGATTTCCAAGGACTGTCTGCAGTTCATCGTGGCGGCGGGATTTCACGCGTTTGCGTTCGATCGTCTCGGGCCGCCGCTGCGCTCGGTGCGCACCAGCGTGCAATTGATCCGCAACGGGTGGAACCTGCTGCTGTATCCCGAAGGAACCCGCAGCCGCACCGGCGACATCGGCACATTCAAACCAGGCGTCGCACTGCTGGCCAAGTTCACCGAGCGACCGGTGATCCCCGTGCACGTGGAAGGCGGCGACGCCATTCTGGCTTATCGCGAGTTCATGCCGCGCTCCGCACAGGCATTGGTGCGCTATGGCGAGCCGCTGTGGTACCAGCCTGATGACACGCCGGTCTCGTTCACCGCGCGCGTGGAAGAGCACGTTCGACTGCTGGGCCAGCGCCACCCGATGATTGTTCGTCCAGTTTCGCGGCCGCGCAGTCGAATCAGCCGCTGGCTCACGCGTCCGCGCCCCCAGACTGCGGGCGCGCAGCACCCGTATTGATCGGGTTTACCTCTCCTATCGCCGGAATCACTCACATTCGCTTGCGCTTGTTCGTCGCTGCGTCCTGACCAATGAAGATGCTTGCGATGGTTGCGGTGATGTAGCCGAAGATCGCAAACGCGTACAGCGCGCGCATAAAACAGAGCAGTCGGCCTTCGTTGGTGCGCGGCCAGTAATCGGTTCCCATCGTGGTGATCATCATGGCGGTCCACCAGAGCGCTTCGCCATAACTGTTCAGGCCGGTTGTGGTGCTGGCATCGATATAACCTCGATCCCGCAACGATGCCGTATTCTCGAAATATCGCATGCCCGCGGCCCCCGCGAAGACGACAATGATCGTGAGCGTAATGACGTACCCCAAGCCGCGGCGGCGCATGACCTGCCGCGTGGCCCGGACGCTGCGATTCACCGAACCAAGCACGCGAACCAGCGTCGCGGAGCGGGCGACTTGCGCGGCCCGCGCCAGGCGCAGCGCCCGGGCGGCCCGAAGAAATTGCAATGCTCGGAAAATCCGCAGCGCGGGCACCGCCAGCGACAGCGCTGTCAGCCAGTTGGAACGCAGGTATCGCCACCGATCGGGAGCAATGATCAGGCGCATCACAAAATCGACGATGAAAATGCCCCAGATCACGTAGTTCACCCACAGCAGGGGCGTACTCAATCCCACGGTAATGTCCACGATGACCAGCACCAGCCAGATCATCGCCAAGGCGATGAGCGGCTTTTCTGTGAGGGCGGTGATCTGCGCGAGCAGTTGCCAGCGCTGACGCCGCACGGAAGCCTCGGGTGCAGGCTGTTTCATGCAGTCAAACCGGCGGCATGGGCGCTCCGATGAGAGCGGCGGAACCATGCACGGGTGAATCATTCATCGCCCGACGCGCCCACCACCTCAGCCATTGCGCCGATTCGCATGACGCGGCAAAAACAAGGCCGCCGCGATGCGGCGCATCGCGGCGGCTGATTGATTCAACTTGTCACCGGATCACACTGGCTGGATCACACCGGGACGACGTTGGAAGCCTTGGGGCCCTTGGCTTCCTGGGCCACATCGAACTTCACGCGCTGGCCGGGGCGCAGGCTCTTGAAGCCATCCATCTTGATGTCCACGTGGTGGACGAAGATGTCCTTGCCGCCGCCATCGGGCGTGATGAAACCGTAACCCTTGTCATCAAAAAACTTTGCAACAGTACCGCTGGCCATGAAAAGACCCTTTCAGAAAACCGTCAAGGATACCGATTGGGCCTTGCAAACCGACTGGCCAAACCGAGCAGAGACGTGACGCGCGTGCCCTGACTTGCGGAGCGGATGATACCCAACCGTCAGTTTCTGTAAAGGAGAATCGCACCCCCGCCTGCGGTTTAGGTAACTTACCCAACTGGGGGCCGGCAGCGCGAAAGTTGACCCTGGCCCAAAAAAGGCACCGCCGCGGAGCGCGGGCTC
>CAMPIL010000223.1 GCA_946886375.1 uncultured Phycisphaerales bacterium | reverse complement strand
GATCACATCGCAGTCGTACATGAAGCGATGGAATCGAAAAAACGAACTGCTGGCCGATGCGGCTGAGCGCGCTGCGGTTGCCGCATGGTGGCTGGGCGCGGAGTATCCGACGCGGCGGCTTGAGGCGGCGTGGGGCCTGGTGCTTGGTTCGCAGATGCACGACATTCTGCCCGGAACCAGTCATCCCAAAGCCTATGAGTACTCGTGGAACGATGAGGCGCTCGCGGCGAATCAATTTGCCGCAGTCCTTACCGACGCTGTGGGCACGGTCTCCAGCCGGATGGACACGCAGACTCAAGGCACTGCAGTGATTGTGTTCAATCCATTGTCGATCGAGCGTGAAGACGTCGTCGAAATCAACCTGCCGTGGACGGGACCCGCGCCGGCGAACATAGTTGCCATCGGTCCGAATGGTGAATCATGTGCGGGCCAGGTGCTAGCCGTAGAGAACGGCGTGCTGCGGGCTGCGCTTCTCGTGCGCGTGCCTTCGGTTGGCTTTGTAGTGTTCGACGTGAAGGTTGAGGGAGCATCTACTGCACCGCAGCCGGAAATCCAAGTCA
The DNA here is from genome assembly GCA_946886375.1 of uncultured Phycisphaerales bacterium. The sequence continues at coordinate 5,741 of CAMPIL010000223.1, read as the reverse complement.
CCGAACGGACACTCGAGAACCACCGCTATCGCGTTACGCTTGATGAGCAAGGCGATGTGACATCGATTTACGACAAGAAAGCCAATCGTGAAGCGCTCTCCGCGCCCGCGCGACTGGCGCTTCTCTATGAAAATCCGCGCCAATGGCCGGCGTGGAACATGGATTGGAAAGATCGCCAGCAGCCGCCACGCGCGTACGTCAGCGGCCCGGCGAGAATTCGCATCGTCGAGCGCGGGCCGCTGCGGGGCGCCCACGCATTAGCGCGCGCAACATTATGACAGCCGTTAATACAAAACAATCAGCAGGGGGGGGGTGACGCCGGCGACCGCGTGGAGTTCAACACGCAGATCGACTGGACCACTCGCGAGCGCAGTCTCAAGGCCTCGTTCCCGCTGAGCGTCGCCAATCCCACAGCCGTCTACGACATTCAGACTGGCGTCATCGAACGGCCCAACAACCACGCCAAGGCGTATGAAAACCCCGTGCATCAGTGGTTCGACCTCACAAACCCGGCGGGCGACTTTGGCGTGACCGTGATGAGCGACAGCAAGTACGGCACCGACAAGCCCGACGACTCAACGCTTCGATTGACCCTGCTCTACACGCCCGGCACGAGCGGCGGCTACGAGGATCAAGGCACGCAGGACGTCGGCCGGCACCAGATTCTGTACGCGATCGCCAGCCACCAGGGCGATTGGCGGGCGGGCGCTTCGCCATGGATCGCCGCTCGGTTGAATCAACCGCTGCGGGCGTTCATCGCGCCCAAGCATAGCGGGCCACTGGGTCCCAGGTTTTCGCTGGTGAACGTGGACAACCCCACCGTAATGGTGAACGCGATCAAACGCGCTGAAGATGGCGGTGCAATCATCGTGCGATTGCGCGAATTGACCGGCCGCGACGCCGCCGGCGTGCGGGTTGCATCAGCCGGTTCGATCGAAAATGCGGCTGAAGTTGACGGGCAAGAACGGCGAATCGGCGATGCGATCGTGCAGGACGGCTCGCTCATTGCCGAGGTGCACGGCTACGGGCTTCGCGCTTATGCGTTGAACGTTGATCAACACAAAGATGCCGTCGCCGCACCAATTTCAAAACCAATCGAACTTCCCTACAACGTCGATGTCGTAAGCGCGAACGACAATCGAAATGACGGAGCGATCGACGGTGAAGCACGCTCATTCCCGGCAGAGCAACTGGGCAGTTCCTTGAATGACGCCGGTGTTCAATTTCAGTTTGGGCCGTGCGCCGACGGCCAGAACAATGCGGTGCGATGCCAAGGCCAACAAGTCGCGCTGCCCACGGGCGAGTTCAATCGCCTGGTGCTGCTCGCCGCGTCGGCCAAAAGTGATCAACACGCCGAATTCGGATTTGATGGCTCGCCATCGATCGAGTTCCTTGTTCCGTCGTGGCGCGGCTACATCGGTCAATGGGACAACCGCGTCTGGCTTGGCGAAGTCGCCGAGATGGCCTTCAACTGGCCCGCGAAATTTGGCGGCCTCGAACCCGGCTTCATCAAACCGGCCGAGGTGGCGTGGTTCTGCTCGCACCATCACGCGCCGGCCGGCGATCAGCAGTACCAATACTGCTACCTGTTCAAGATCGACTTGGACATTCCAAAGGGCGCAACATCGCTGCGGCTGCCTAGCAACGAAAACATCTTGGTTCTGGCCGCGTCGCTGGTGAAAAGTTCCCGCGATCAGGTCACTCCTGCTGGGCCGCTGTTCGACACGTTCGACGACCGGTCACAGGACGCGCCGCGCATCACTCCCGCAGATGCATCGTTCACTGACGCCACCGAAGTTCGCATCGAACCGCGCCTCTACGGCCGTGTCGATTCAGTCTGCTTCACCGTTGATGGCTCCGCACCCACCGCCGGCTCAGCCAAATATCAGCAACCGATCATCCTGCAACAGTCAGCGACACTTCGCGCGGCGGTGCTTGGCTCCGATGGCACGCTCGGCCCGGAAATCAGCGCGAACTTGCACGTCAACGACCGCACTCCGCCGCGTGCCATCAAGGCCAAGGCGGACATCGGCCAGCCCACCGTTCGCATCGCCTTCTCTGAACCGCTCGAAAAGCAATCGGCCAGCGCCGCATCGAACTACTCAATCGAACCGGACGTGGCGGTGCGCAGCGCCGCAGCCGATGCCGAGCGCGTGCTGCTCACGCTGGATTCGCCGCTTCAGCCGGGCACGATGTACACGCTGCGCATGCGTGGGGTGAAGGACGACTCGCCGGCACGCAACGCGATTGGCGAGGCAACCATCAATGTCACTGCTCTCAGTCCGCTGTACCAGGTCGCGCAGCCGCCTGCTGAACAACGCGGCACGCCGGTGCAACCGCAACGCGATCTTCCCGTCAAATCGCGCGATTCATGGACGCTCAACATGTTCATCTGGGCCGATGCACAACCGCCCAATCGCACCGTCATTGCGGGCTTCGGCGCGTGCGATGGCAAAACCGCGGGCGGCGGCCGCTACATCTGCAAGTTCGCCAACGGCATTCACTTCTGGAGCCACCAGACTGATTTGCAAAGCAACGCTCCGCTGGACCTCAACCGCTGGCAGATGATTACCGCCACCTACGACGGCGCGATGCTGCGCCTCTACAAGGACGGCCAGCTTCTTGGTGAGCGGCCGGCGAACCTGGCTGACGATGAATCGGTCGTCTTCGTCTCGCCGGTTGATCCGTGGGAGAAGCGCCGCCAGTTCGATGGGCAGGTTCGCGATCTGACGATCTGGGACATCGCGCTGGATGAGGTGGCGATCAATTCCCTGAAATCGGGAATGCCCTCGCCATGATCCATGCGTTGTAACAACGCGGTCGTTGTCGCGGCCGTTGCAATGGTCGTGCTGGTGATTCAGGCGCGGCGGTGCATTGCCCATCCGGGGTATCCGGCCAGCGCACTGATCGTGGTGTACCGCGACGGCCAAGTCATTGTGCATGTGCGCCACGATGCTCTGGCCTTCGCGCTCAATGAGACGCCAGCGTTGATCGGCGATGAGCCCATGCGGCGTTTGCTGGATGGTTCACATTCTGAACTCGAGCTGGCGCTGCAGGACGGGCGAGATCGCTTTGTGTTGCTGTTTCAAATTGTCGCCGATGGCCAGGCAATCTCGGTTGAGTTGATCGAAAGCCCCACTGCGGAAGCAGTCAAGGCGCTCGACCCGCCCGGCAAACCCGCGCGGCTTCCGATGATGCTTGAATTCGTGGCCAAAGCGCATCTGCCTCCCAACACCCGGTTCATGTCGCTGGCGTTTCCGGAAGTGATGGGCGATGTGATCGCAACCATCGAGCGCCCGGGCGAGGAGCCGTTCTCGCTGCCGTTGTTGCCCGGCGAGCGCGTGCCTGAATTCAGCGCCGGGCGATTGAACTTTGCAGCCACAGCGATTTCGCCCTCCACCGCGCCCGCCACCGCCGGTGTGTCTGAACCGCGCGAGCCGCCGCCAATCGGGCCGTGGATAATCGCCTGGCGCTATGTCGCCTTGGGATTCACGCACATTGTGCCATCGGGCCTCGATCATGTGCTCTTCGTGCTCGGCTTGTTCTTCGCCAGCCCGCGCCTCAAGGCTTTGCTGACACAGGTAACGGCGTTCACGCTCGCCCATTCGGTGACGCTGGCCTTGGCCACGCTCGGAGTGGTGCGGCTTCCAGCGGAGATCATCGAGCCGATCATCGCGGCTTCGATTGCATTCATCGCCGTCGAAAACCTGCTCTCCACGAAAGTTCAGCCTTGGCGGCCAGTGATCGTGTTCGCGTTCGGCCTTGTGCACGGGCTTGGGTTCGCGGGCGTGCTTGCCGAACTGGGACTGCCTCGCCAGCAGCTCGCCACCGCATTGGTGTCGTTCAACGTCGGGGTGGAGCTGGGCCAACTCGCGGTCATTTCGACGGCGTTCCTGGTGGTGGGCCATTGGCGCAACCGAACGTGGTATCGGCCCTCGATTGCGCTGCCGGCGTCGGCAATCATCGGTTGCGCGGGCTTGTGGTGGACCCTGCAGCGGGTGATGGGGTTTTGAGTTCGGCTTTTCGCAGCTTTGCACAATCACGTTGGCCTTGAGTGATGAACGGCGTTCCCACGGGCCAGACATACGGCAGCGCGAAGAACGTCGCCAGATTCGCGGCGACATCCGCGAATGTCGTTCGACATCCCAAGTCCTCGGCCACGTCTCCAAATCGCACAATCAGGGGGACTTCTTCCCGAGTGTGATCCGTGCCGCGAAACGTTGGATCGTTGCCGTGGTCGGCGGTGATGATGAGCAGATCATCTTCATCACATCGGGGCAGGAACTCACCCAGCCAGCGGTCGAACTCCGCAAGCGCGGCCGCGTAGCCGTGCGGGTCGCGTCGATGGCCGTATTCCACATCGAAATCCACCAGGTTGGCGAAGACAAGCCCGCGATCGGTCTGCGACCAGAGTTCCGCAATGCAACGCATGCCGTGATGGTTCGAAGCGATGGGATGCGATTCGGTTATTCCCCGGCCAGCGAAAAGGTCCGACGTCTTGCCGACGGCTTTGACGGGCCAATTGCACTCGACCAGAGTGTCGAGGATCGTTCGAGGCGGGGGCATGGAAAAATCGTGGCGGGCCGCAGTGCGGGTGAAGTGCCCCGGTTCGCCGACGAACGGCCGGGCAATGACGCGGCCAATGCGATGGCCATCTGCGTGCCGACGCGCGATGCGGCAGATTTCGTACAACCGCTGCACGGGAATCACGTGTTCGTGCGCGGCGATTTGAAGCACCGAATCGGCGGAAGTGTAAAGAATCGGCTGGCCGCTGCGCAGGTGTTCCTCACCCAATTCCTCAATGATCTGCGTGCCACTGGCAGCGCAGTTGCCGAGAAACCGCACACCACTTTCGTGCTCGATTGTCTGCACGAGCGCGGCGGGGAACTTCTCGAACACCGCGAACGGCTCGTCCAGAATCACTCCTGCCAGTTCCCAGTGCCCGGTGGTGCTGTCTTTTCCGGCTGAGCGTTCCCGCATGCGGCCAAACGAGGCGGCGGGCTTCACATGCGGCGGACGATTGAGGATGTTGCCCAGGCCCAGCGACCACAGCGTGGGCAGCCGCAGCGACGGCTGCGCGTCAAGCACGTGTTCCAGCGTGTTGGCGCCGGCATCGCCGTAGGCATGTGCGTCTGGGGCGCGGCCCGCGCCGACACTGTCCAACACGATGAGCAACGCTCGATGCATGCGATGCAACCCCTTGCTGAGACCAACGCCGTGCCGTCACGCCGCGTAACGGCGGGTCATCTGTGCGCAGAAGTCCGCGAATTCTGAAGGGCGCTGCGGCGGGCTGGTGTGGTGCGGCGCCTTGCCGCGGTGCTCGGGCGTGAAGCAGAATGTGACCGTGACGTTGAAATCCTCCAGGGCCCGCATCTGACGGTCGAACCACGTCAGCGCATCAGGACGAAATGAATCGGCCCAACTCAAGCCGGTGCGCAGGTAGGTTACGCCAAGGCGCTTCATGCACGCGACTGCGTCATCCAGCCGGTGGTCCTGAAAATGAAACCACTGGCAGATTCCGATGTCCGGCGTGTACTCGTGGAAGTGCCGCAGCGCGAGTTTCGGCGTGCCGTCTTCGCGCAGCAGTCCCATATAGAAGTGGCGATAGTACGAAGACCCTTCGACCTCGCGGTGGCGCGTGGTGGCGGGCCAGGCGCGCGGCAGGTCGTACAGGCTGTACCAGTGGATGCGCGCCGCCTTGCCGCGCAGCAATTCCACCGTGCGGCGCAGCCCCCACTCCT
>CAMPIL010000222.1 GCA_946886375.1 uncultured Phycisphaerales bacterium | reverse complement strand
CGCAGGCGCGTACTCTCCGTGGCGGGTCTTGATCTCTGGATGCGGCCCCGGCATTTGCTGGAGGCGGCGCATTCGGATCGCGCCGTCAGCGCAGTGCTCGCTTCGATTGTACTTGCCTCGGACCTGGGCCGCGGATCGGTCAGCCTGACGCTGCCGGGCACGACAGCCGATGATTCCGATGCGTTGAAGCCGGCCTTGGACGCAATCAGCGATCACGCAAACCGCTTCGGCGTGATGATTGCCGACCACGCAGTGCCGGTTGTCGCGCGCGATTCGGAACTGATTGGCGTCGGCATTGATCCCGCGGCGTGGCTCAGCAGCGGGGGCGACCCATCGGCCGCGCTCATGGCCAATGCTCGGCGAATCGTTTCAGCGCGCGTGTGCGACCTGCTCACATCCGGTTTGCGCGGCCCCGTCGGCGATCGGCACGAAGGGCAACTCGACGTCGTCGCGTACAAGGTGGCGTTGTCGGTCATCGGTTATGCGCGACCGGCGGTCGTGGACGCACGCAACTGGATCGAACCGTGGAAGGGCATCGAACAGACCAGGCGCGCGTGGAACGCAGGCGAGTAAATCAATCGATCACTTGCGTCGTTCCCACACCATGTGCGCCAGTTGCGGGGCGATCAATTTCGACATGGCGGTTTCGACGGCGTTGGGCGAGCCGGGCATGGCAAAGATGAACGTGTCGCCCCCGCGCACCGGTTCGCGTATGACAAGTCCGGCGACAGCGCGGCTCATCATCGCAGCCGCTTTCACCTGTTCGTAACTCAACATGCGGAACAACTCGCCGAAGCCTTCGAGTTCGACCGTGAGCAGCCGCCGCACGACTTCGATGGTGGTGTCGCGCTTGGCGATTCCGGTGCCGCCTGTCGTCAGGATGGCGTCGATGGAGGGATCGGCCAGCCACCGCTCAAGTTGCGCAGTGATTTCCGCAGGCTCATCGCGCACGATTGTGCATTCTGCCGCGATGTGGCCGGCGTGCATGAGCAATTGCTCGACGAGTTTTCCACCTACATCATTTTCGCGAGTGCGCGTGTCGGAGACGGTGAGCACTGCGCATCGGACAGGCTGCTTGCGCGCCTGTGCAGCGGCCTGCTGCTGATGGGCTGCTGAAGATGGTGATGCGGAATCGGCCATTGATCAATTGCCAGAGCGCAGCGGTCACTGCGCTGCGGTCTGCTGGACCTTGGGCTGTGCAAAGGCCGCTTCCAGCCGCGCCAGTCGACTGGTGAGTTCATCAATCTGCCGCTGCTGCTGTGAAATCTGTGAGTCCTTTTCCGTGCGCAGCGTGGTGATCTGCGAATCTTTTTCTTTCACAAGTTGATGCAGGCCCTGAATGGCGGCGAACATCACGCCGTCGGCGTCGAGGGTGCTGATGGACTTGTCATCATCACCCAGGCCGAACGCGGCATGAAAATCCTGCGCCATGGGGCCCATGTGCAGCACGCCGGTTTCGTCATCAATGTACTTCCACGTGGAGATGGGAACACCTGCAAGCCGCTCGGCGATTTGCCTGCAATCCACGGGCGTGATGTCGCGCTTCACCGCGCGATCGCTCATGATTGTCCACGCGGTGGCGTTGGCGTTGAGTTTCGCGCCCAGCGACATGGCGCCGTTGGTGAAGAAGCGCACGCCGCCTGCGGCGCGGGCGGTGAACTGGTTTGCCGCGGCCGAAACGACGTCCAGATTGGTGGAATCGCCCCAGACGAATGCTCCATCGTGGTTGGCCAGTGCGCGAGAGCCGGCTGCGAAACTACCGAAGCCTCCCGCGACGTTGGTGATGCCGCCTGCGACGGTGGAAGACGCGCCGCTGGCGGTGTTGGACTCGCCGCCGCACACGGTTGCGCCGCCGTTGCTCACGACGTTGTTGGCGCCGCCGCCGATGGTGCCCCGCTGGTTGGTGATGCTGTTGTTGAAGCCGCCGCCGATGGCCGAATTATCCGCGAAGATCGACGCGGTGCCTGCGATTTTGTTTTTCAGGCCGCCGCCGATGGTCGCGTAATGCGCCTTGGTTCCCACGGTGTGGGCGTACAGCGTCGCGCCGTCGCGCACGCCGCCGCCGCCAATGGTCGCGCCGACCACACCCGCGGCGACAGTGTTGATGTTCAGGCCGCCAATGATATTGGGGCCGACCACCGAGCCGACGGTGGCCCACTGAATGCGGAAGCAGCGGTTGTTGTTGGTGAAGAAATCAACCGGCACATTCGTATCGTTGCCGATCCAGCCGGAAACTTTGATGTTGCCGTTCACTTGCAGTTTCTGCGACGGGTTGGCTCCACCGATGCCGACTCTGCCCTCGAAGTAATTGCGGCCGCCGGCGAACCACCCCGCGTAACCGGTGACACTATTGGTCTTGCCGACGATGGCATAGTTTGTACCGACGCCGGACGCGGCAAGACCGTAGATGGCGCGGCCCTGTGTGCTGTCGGTCTGGCCGTACACGCCGTAGTTCATTCCGCTGATGGGCGTGGAGTACCCGAAGATGGCCCGCTCACCCGCGCTGCGCACATCCAGGGCATGAGCGGGGTCGTCCGTGCCGATGCCCACGTTGCCTGCGTTGTAATAGGTCTTCACGCCGTTGAGCGACCACTGGGCCGACGCGGAAGCGGTGAACATGCACGTCGATGCGAGGGCCGCCAGAATGAGTGAGGTCTTCATTGCCTTGCATTTCCTTTGAGAGCGGTTGATTCGTTCAGCGTCGCTTCCAGCCGCGCCAGCCGGTTTCGCAATTGCTCGATCTGATCCTGCTGCGCTGCGATCTGCGAGTCCTTCTCCATACGAAGAGCTTCGATACGCTGTTGCTGCGAGTTGATCTGCGCATCGCGCTCGCGAATGACCTGGTGCAGGCCCTGAATCGCAGCCAGGGCCACGCCGTCGGCGTCGATGGTGGTGATATGGCGATCATCCTCACCCAAGTTAAACGCCTGATGGAAGTCCTGCGCCATGGGGCCGATGTGACGGATGGAATCGTCCTGGGTCGTGTAATTCCATGTGGTGATGGGCATGGAGAGGACATTCTCCAGGATGCGCCGGGGATCGACAGTCTGCACATTTTCCTTCATGTTTCGATCGCTGAGATTGTTCCATGATCCGCTGCCGGCGCTCATGGTCGCGCCCGTGGTCAGTCCCGCGTTGGTGAAGAATTCAAATCCACCTGACGCGCGGACGGTGAAGGAATTCGCCGCGATCGAGGTGACGTCAACGTCGCTGGAATCGCCCCACACGAACGAGCCGTTGTGCGTGGCTACCGCGCGGCGGCCGGCGGCGAAGGAGTAGTCTCCGGAGGCTTCGTTCTCGCGCCCGCCGGGAATGATCGAATACGCGCCGCCGGCGAAGTTCGATCGCCCGCCGCCGACGGTTGCGAATTCGGCGGTGGCAGTGTCGCCGGCGTCATCGCCAGCGAGATTATTGATGCCGCCGCCGATCGTGCTGTAGTTGTCGGTGACAAAGTTGAGTCCGAGCATGGCTTCACCGCCGCCGCTGATGGTGGCGCCGTTGACGCCCGCAGTCACAGCATTGCCCGCCACGCCGCCGATGATGTTGGGACTGATCTCGCCGAACAGGTTGCTGGCGTCCTGCAGGCGCAGCACGCGTCGATTGCGCGAGAAGAAGTTGACCGGTTGATTCACGTCCGTGCCGATCCATCCGGTGACCTTGATGTTGCCGTTGACCTGGAGTTTTTGCGACGGGTTCGTGCCGCCGATGCCCACGCGTCCTTCAAAGAAATTCTTGCCGCCGGCGAACCAGCCGGCGTATCCCATGGGGCTGTTGGTTTTTCCAACGACGGCGAAATTGGTGCCTGAGTCCGCGTTGGCCAGCGCGTAGACGGCGCGGCCATCAGGGCTGTCGGTCTGCCCGTATATGCCATAATTCACGCCGAAGAACAGCGAGTTGTAGCCAAAGATCGCGCGCGGCCCGACGGTGCGAACTTCAAGAGTAAACGCCGGGTTGTTCGTGCCAATGCCCACGTTGCCTGCGTTGTAGAAAGCCTTGTTGCCGTTGAGCGACCACTGACCATGGGCGTGCATCGTGCATGAGGTCAAAGCGGCAGCGCAGATGATCAGTCTCTCGAGTCTCATGTGCGTCCTCCTTCAATTCTGAATGCTGTCAAAGACCGCGCGTCGGCGGGGGCGGGCGTCATTGTATGGCTGAGGCTGCTCCATCCTCCAATTCGGCGCGATGATGGCCCAGGGATGGCCTTGGTAGGATGGGAACATGCGGATCATTGGCCACGGAATCGACATCGTGGAGATTGAACGGATCGCGGCGATGCTCGATGCGCACGGCGATCACTTCATTCAGCGGTGCTTCACCTCGCAGGAGCAGGCCTACGCCGACGCAGGCCGCAAGCGCAGACCGGAGAGATATGCGGTGCGTTTTGCGTGCAAGGAGGCGGTTCTCAAGGCCTTGGGCACGGGATGGCGCAGCGGCATTGGATGGTGCGACATCGAAGTGCGACGCGACCCCATGGGCCAACCCAGACTTGCCCTGTCCGGCCGCTGCCTGGAAATTTCACAGAGTCTGCAGATTCGTGAGTGGCACGTGAGCCTCAGCCACACCAGCCGGACTGCAATCGCCAGCGTATTGGGCTGCGGGTGATGGGCCGCTCGTGAGAGGCCGCGAGGCGATCAGCGGCGGTGGAAAATTGGGCTTGCTGAACGTGTCTGGTCGAGTAGCATTCTGAGATCGACATGGCCGCCAAGCCCTCACAACCCGCCCTCTATGAGAAGATGCGCTCGCGCGAGATTCCATCTGCGCCGGTGTCGACGAAGGTGGACATCTCGCCTGCGGCGCCGGCGAGGGAATCTTCAGATAGTTGGTTGAGCCCAGGCCGCGCAATTCGACTTCCGGTTGGACACGTGCTGCTGGTGTGCGGCGTCACGCTCGTGCTGCTGATTGCAACGTACATGTTCGGCGTACGGCGCGGGGCGGCCTTGGAACGCACGGGGCTTGATCAGCAGATCATCAACAACGCTTCCCCAGCCATCACCGATCCGCTGGACCAGTTGCAGCCCGTGGTGCAGACCAGCCCCGGCCGCAGCGCTTTGACGACATCACCGCCTGCTAACCGCACGATGGCTTCCAATGCGCCTGCCTCGTGGGGGCCGGTGGTCCCCGCCAAGGATCCGCGGCAAAAAGGCCTCAATTATTTCATCCTGGCCGAGACCAACGAGTCCGGAGCCCGTCTGCTGGCGGAATTCTGCAGGTCGCAGGGACTTGAAACTTACGTGCTTTCAGGCAAGAATGACCGGCTTCGCAAAGTCGTTGCGTTCCCAGGGTTTGAGGCCTCGGCGCGTTCCAGTCCGCAGGTCAAGCAATTGGAGTCGCTCATCCATGCGGTCGGCGACCGCTGGAAGAAGAACAAGGGAGCCACGGACCTCAGCGACGCATACGCCAGCCTGTACGGCGGCTGAGCATCAAGTCCCGGCAATACGAGTGAATCGAGAATCTGAAACATGAGCCTTCATCGCAGTCTGAAAACCAAACCCAGCGCCCTCAATCAACACCGCAACGTGCTCACGCGCGCTGAGCGGATCGCGAAACTGACCGACACTGAGCGCTTCACTCCCGGCCGCAGTCCGCTCGGTCTGCTGAAGGTCGCGAATCGTCTGGTTGTCGCGGCGAAGAAGCCCAAGAAAGAAGCGGCTGAAGGCGAAGCCGGGGCCGAGGCCGGCGCTGCGGCCGGCGCAACCGCCGCTGCGGCTCCTGCCGCCAAGGCTGCGTCTGCGGCCAAGGGCGGGGCTGCCAAGAAGTAATCACCGCAATTCACGATGCGAGAGGGCCGACGCAAGTCGGCCCTTTTTCATGCGCGCGGCTTTCCCCTTCTTCGGATTGTCATACACTGCCACGTCCAGCGCCCCTGCGCTTTGCACCATCGACGTACGCTCAGCAACAGGAAAGACATGAATTCGACTTTTGATTTTGACGCATTGATAAGCGACCGGGCCAGGTCGGTGGACGTCTCCGGCATTCGCCGCGTGTTTGAACTGGGCGCGAAACTCAAGTCACCAATCAACCTGTCAATCGGCCAGCCTGATTTCCCGGTGCCTGATCCCCTCAAGCGTGCCGCGATTCAGGCGATTGAATCAGATCGCAACGGCTACACACTGACGCAGGGCGTGCCGGAACTGTTGGCAACAATTTCGCGTCATCTCGCCGCCGACGTCGGCTGGAACGCTCCTTCGGAAGACCTTGGACTGATCGTGACTTCAGGCACCAGCGGTGCGCTGTGGCTCGCGTTCATGGCGGTGCTCAACCCCGGCGATGAAGTGATCGCGGCTGACCCCTATTTCGTGCTGTACCCGGCACTGGGG
>CAMPIL010000221.1 GCA_946886375.1 uncultured Phycisphaerales bacterium | reverse complement strand
GATGTGATCGAAACCGACCGCTGCGACAGGCGCTTCAAACGTCAGGACGATGTCATCGTCCTCGATCGCCGGGTCTGGTCCGGGGCCGAGTTTCGCACCGCCCGGCGAAAGCAGTTGGTCGCCGCTGGATGCGACAAGCGCGTATGGCTTTGGATCAGGCAGATCGCGAAAGCCCTCAGGCGTGTAGGTGTCCGCGGCGCGCACAACAATCAGCGGGGCGTTCACCGGTTGGAAAGTTACGCCGCAGAGATTCTCGCTCGCGATGTCATCGCCCGCCGCAAGGTTGTCAAACGTCACCGACACCGGCGGCAACCCCGCCGCGATGTTGAACTCAGCCACATCGCGAAAGACATTCGCGCTGGCCGGCTGGGGATGCGGGATCGGATTCTTCGCCAAGGCTTGCGGGGCGGCAGATGCGATGCACACAACGATCAGCGGCAGGGTAAATCGACGCATTGGCAACGTCTCCAGACAGCGGCTCATCCAGAACAACGGCGTTTGGCCGATTTCATTACTGAAAAACTCCGCATCAATCAGCCCAGGCCGCGCCCTCGCGAATCCATTGCTCGAGCACGCCGATCTGCTCAGTCGTCAATGCCGTGTTCGGCGGCGGCGGCATCACGTCGTCGGCCGTCGGCTGGCCCTTGATCCGGTGGATGAGCAGGCTGTCTTCGGGCTTGCCAGGCACGATCGCCGGCCCCGAGCGCCCGCCAGTCAGCAGACCCTCGCGCGAAGTCTGATCGAGTTTGCCCGACTTGCTGCGCGCCACGCGACTGGGATTGTGGCATTCGATGCAGTGATCGGTGAGAATCGGTTTCACCTTGGCCAGGAAGAATGCCGCTTTCGGATCAGCGCTGCCTGGTGCCGCTGACACCGGCGCAGGCGCTTCATTGCGCGCAATGGCCGCAGGCATTCCGATGCCATGCGCATACACCAGTTTGCCTCCGTAATGCGCGGTCTGCGCGACCCAGCCCGCCGTGATCGCACACGCGCAGAACGCAAGCCACGCCGCGATGATTCGCACCGGCTTCTTCGGGATGAAAGTGAAGACCACCAGCGCAGCGCACACCGCGCAGAGTGCGGGAATTTTCTCGCCTAGTTCTTCGTGTTCTTCCAGCACGGCCTCGGCCTGTTCGCTTGAAATCCGCGCCACATGCTCGGCCTTCTCGCCGCTGTCCAGCGTGAGATAGCCCGTCGCCATCGCGCCGGCGCACATGACCAGCGCAATCCACCGCAAGAGCGCGTTGCGGCCGTTGGTCAGCGCGAGCGTGAGCACGAAAAGCGCTGAAAGCGCCGAGAGCGCGATGGGCCAGTGCACCAGCAGCGCATGCCGCACCGGCGGATTGTTCCACGATGACTGGAACTCCTGGATGAAATCGAAGTCAAGATTCATGTGCGTCGTCCCTCTTGCGTCAAATCGATGATCGCGTCGGCCAGCATCTCGTACTGATTTGGCGAATTGTAAACCTGGCAGCACGGCCTGACCCACCAGCGGCCGGACCATTCCACGATCGGCGCTTCGATGCGGTGCTTCTGATACAGAGCCTCCCGCAGCGCGAGAAAATCATTGAACGCCTTTCGCAGGCCATCCTGGTGCGGCAACTGCACCGTCGCCATCGACCCGAGCATCGAACCGTCAAGCGGCGTCGCGGGCTGCACATTCCACCGCTCGCACAACATCGCCTGCACCCACGTCGCCATCTGATGATTGTGCTTCATCACGCGATCAAGGCCCAGGCCGTTGAGGTACGCGATCGAATCCTCCACGCACAGCCAGGGCGTGATGTCGCGCGTGCCCTGCCAGTTGAATTCATTGACGAAACTCTCATCCAGGAAATGGCTGATGATGGTGGGATGGATTCCCTTCTGTCGATCCGGCCGCACCCACAAAAACCCCGCGCCCACGGGAGCGCACAGCCACTTGTGCAGGTTGCCCGAATAGTACGCGGCGCCAATTTCTTCGACGTTGAGCCGAACCATTCCGGGAGCGTGCGCGCCGTCGATGATGACATCGACGCCTCGCTTGTTGCAGATTTCCACGATCCGCTGAACGGGAAAGATGATCGCAGTGGGCGAGGTGATGTGATCGATGAGCAGCACGCGCGTGCGCGGCGTGAGGGCGGCTTCAATCGCCGCGACGATCTGATCGTCTGACTTCAGCGGCAGGGGAATGTCGATTTCGATGTACTTCGCTCCGGCTGTGTGCGCCAGGTACTGCATGGTCTTGCGCACCGCGTTGTACACGTGATTGGTGGTGAGCAGTTCATCGCCCGCGCGGAATTGCAGCGAGCGGAGCACCGCGTTGATGCCGCCGGTGGCATTGGTCACAAAGCCCATGTTCTGCGCGGAAGTACCGAGCACCGGCGCGACCGCTTCCTTGGCGCGGGCGATCATGTCGTTTCGCCGGCGGTCCAGCCATTCGATCGGCCGCGCCTCGAACTCGGACCGGCGACGGTCCTGCGCATCCAGCACAACGCGCGGCCGGGCGCCGAACGATCCGTGATTCAGAAACGCGATTGAGGGATCGAGCAGGAAATCCGCTGCGATGTTGTCGCGCAGCGGAGCAGGAGGGTGGAGGCGAGTTGCGACAGGCGCGAATGAGGCAGGCATGCCGCAAGCGTAACCGCCAAAGGCCGAGGCTGGCGAGCGGCGCAGATGCGGAGGCCGGGAGAGAATTTCCGGCCGGGTGAATCGTTCGATGCTCTGCTGCCAGCAGGGAGCGCGCCGCCAATCAAACCAATCGCTCTGATTTTTCATCCCGTTCATCTGCGTCCATCTTCGGTGCTTTGTTATCAGCCTCACACCACTTCACTTGGTCTGTCCCATAAAAAAACCCAAAAATCCATCCAAATACCATTTGCAAGTCGGCCGATGTTGGGGTAACGTATTCCAAACAAAAAGGTCAGTGTAATCTGAAGGGCGTTCAACGTTTTGGCCGAGATGCTGGGCTGACAAGTTCCAAACTACCCAATCGGTGGTAGCCAACACCTCGACTCATGACGGAGACAACCATGATGATGCCCATCGCTGGAGCGTTGGTTCAAACAGGACCCGGTGGAGCGTACACGACCAGTTATCTGCCGCGCGGTTCCCGCCTGCTGGCGGTGAGCAGTTCTGCGGCTGGGCCCGTCGGCTCCGAAAACCCGGCTGATTCCAACTCCGGCCATCCCGGCGGAAATCCTTACTTTGCCGCCGGAACCAGAAACGGCGCGCTCGCCAGGCACGAATCAAAACACGGCGATGGGGCGGCCGGCCGCACCAATCTTCTGGATCGCCTGCTCGGCATCGATCGCCTTGAACTCAGCGATCAGGCCCGCAGCACCCTGGCGATGCCATCCGCTGCGTCGTCAATTGATTCTGTACAACTCCCGCAGACGTTCGGCCTTGGCCGTCATTCATCATCGCTGAACGAGGTCGCAAGAACCTGGCTGGCATCGCAGATGAATCGGCTGGCGGCTGCCGCGCTTCACGTACACCGATTGCTCGCGCAACTCGCCGTGGCGGAGTGTCGCCACGTTGTGGGTGATGGCGGGCGTGTCGTCCAATTTGTTCCTGTCCCGGCGTTCGCAGCGCGTCCGCTTCCCGGGCGTGCCCGCCGTCTTCTCACCCGCGTTCCCGCACCCACCGCACTCATCCTGATGGAGGATCATCGTCATGAACCTGACCCCCAAGCAACTGAAGATTCTGCAATTGATTCGCGATTCGCGCATCGTTCGGGGTTATTCGCCGACGATGCAGGAGCTCGCCGACGAACTGGGCATCAGCAAGGTGACCGTGTTCGAGCACGTCGAGTCGCTCATCAAAAAGGGCGCTTTGAAGCGCGACCCCAACAAGGCTCGCTCTTTGTCCATCTGTGACAACGCGCTGGTGCCCGATGAAGCCCAGCCGCTGGCGTTCCCGCTGGTGGGCAAGATCGCAGCGGGCTATCCGATCGAAAAGTATGAGCAGAGCGATCAACTGAGCCTGACAGATCTCTTCGGTCCGCGCGTGGGCCAGAAAGGCGGCTCGTTCGCCTTGCGCGTCGATGGTGATTCCATGAAGGACGAAGGCATTCTCGATGGCGACTACGTCATCATCGAACGCCGCGAAACCGCCCGCAACGGCGAGCGCGTCGTGGCCATGCTTCCCAACGGCGAAACCACGCTCAAGACCTTCTACAAGGAAGGCGACAAGATCCGCCTCCAACCCGCCAACCCCGACTTTGAGCCAATCATCGTCAAGGATTGCAAAATCCAGGGCGTCGTCACCGGCGTTCTCCGCCGATATTGATCTGCAAGAGATTCGTTCGCGAGCCAGAATCTGCAAAATATCGACAGGATAGGCGGGGCTGCGGGCGTGGATCGCTGTGTATTGCCCGGTGCGCGAGGGGACTTGTGCACGAGGGGGAGGGCAAGCGGGGGAGGAGGACGCGGTGCAACTCGGCGCTGCGCAGAAGGAATGCACGCGACGCGGGTCGATCGCGTTTGGTTGGCGTTGCGCCAGCCCCGTGATGAGCTGCCCCTCAACCCCAGTTGGCGATCACTGCGAGCAGGTCATTCACATCAACGGTGTCATCGCCGGTCGGCCAGGGCGCGATGTCCGCAAGGCATGGCGATGCTGGTGCGCATGGGCCCCATGCGGAGATGATGGTCAACAGATCGTGAACATTCACCGCGCCGCTGTTGTTCACATCGCCCTGCAACAAGTTGCGCTGGTAAAGGCCGCTGTATATGTTGTTGTTCTGCGGCCCGCCGAAGCCTGCCCCCACAATGGAGTACGTGCCATTCTTCCCGAGACTCAGGCCAACGACCGATTCGGTGGCGGATGGACCAACAGAATCTACGCGGCTGAAGAGTTGATCGCCGTTGGGTTTCCACGCAACGATAGCCATGTCGCGTCCTCCGATCACGGCGGTGTAGCCGCCTGCAATCATGTTGCCGAACGGATCGCTGGCGATGACAACGCCATCGTCGTTTCCACCCGCCGGGCCATTCCACACGCGCGACCAAAACTGGCCGTCAGGCGCAACATGCAGGATGGCCATGTTGAAAGGGTTATGCGATTGGCCTATGAGCGCCATGGAGCCGTCGGGCGCAAGGGCAAATCCTGCGGGTTCAGCCGAGCTGCAAGGCAAATCCGGCCACGACACAGTCCAGACTCGATCGCCGGCGGCGGAAATTTTCCACGCGCGGAACTGAAACAATCCGCAGGTGGTTTCCGGCCCGCCACCTACAAGAACATCGCCTTTCTGATCAACCCCAACCCACGCGGGCGTGAACACGTTGCCGATGGGCCCTTTTTCCTGATCGGTCCACATGATGCCGCCCTTTGCGTCGACAGCGATCACCAGATAGCCATTGGATGTCCCGCCCTGCGGGCCGGCAATCACATAGCCGCCGTTGGGCAGCGGCGCGATGGAAGTCGCTCGATCAACGCCATGGGTCGGCCCGTCGAAAGTCTGTTCATCAAGCACGCGGCCGTCTTCGAGGGCAATGCGTACGGCTAGAAAATCATCATCGCGCATTGCCGCAACCAGCAGTGTGCCGGTCGCAGGATCTTCCGTCATCGCTGGTTCGAACGGCGGAGAAGGTTGGGACACGGCGACCTTGGCCTCCCACACCGTCGTGCCATCCGCCGGTCGAACGCGGCGGACAAATGCAAAGAGGTCGGTTCCAACCCACAATATGCCGCGGAGCAGCACATCGCCGGTCGAAGACTTCGCAAGCGAACGAAACTGGGAGAAGGTGGGCTCAATCTGAGACCACATCACAGTGCCCGCCGGGCTGTAGCGGATCAGCACCGGCCGATGACCCACGCCGTTGGGATCGTACGAACTGCCGGCAACGAGCACCGACCGATCGGGCAGCGTAAGAACCGCGCTCGGATTGTCGGAGTGATTGGTGGGGCCGTTCCATTCGCGGGACCAGTTCTGGGCGGGAAGGGTTTCGGCGAACGCAATGCCTGCACTCAGCAAACACCCAAAGGAAAGTACGATTCCACAAAGCGTGAACACGAGGGAACAGGTACGCATGGGGCTGAAGTTTCCAAAGAGGGTGAACATGCCCACAGATGTCCGGTGATGCACGAATCCTTGAGAGAAAATAGACGTTTAACGACATCCTTCAAAGAGGGACGATCGAATTCTCGAGGATGGTCAGCGGCACCGCCAGGTATCGAACGCGCTTATTCCTTGCGGACAATCGAGAAATGGCTCGCAACAGTCGCAGCATCCAAAAAGGCTCCCGAGCAAGTCCAATTGCGTATGCCCTGCCTTGGCCTGCTCCGCGTCGCAGCGCGGTTGATTGAATCTCACCGATCGCGCGGCGGTTGGGTCATCATGCCGACCTGCAGTTCCAGTCGCTTCAACTCACGAGCGATCGAGTAGCGG